>NZ_JARAMO010000160.1:0-4147 GCF_028807275.1 Mameliella sp. AT18 | reverse complement strand
GATCATCGACATCATGCCGAAGTAGAGAATGAACAGATGCGCCGCGATCTGGTCGATCCCCGCCTCGACCAGCGAGGGCGCCACCAGCGCTGCCAGCAGGACATAGACACCGGAGGTCGGCATCCCCATGCCCAGCACGATGCAGATCACCGCCGAGATACCCAGCAGCAGCACGACATTCGCCCCCACCGCATCCACCAGCACCAGGGTCAACGCAAAGCCCAGACCGGTGATGTTCAGTATGCCGATGACAAACCCCGCCGCCGCCACGACCAGGATCAGGTCCACCATGCCGGTTCCGGTCTCGACGAATGTCTTCCCAAGCGTCTTCAGCGTCAAACGCTGGCCGCGATAGCTGCGCAGGAAACTGACGACAACGATGGCCAGTGCCGAAAGCAGCGCGGAATCCGCCGGGTCCATCCGCAGCCAGAACAGGGCACCCAGCAGCACACCAAAGGGAATGACGAAATGCCAGCCCTCGCGCAGGACCTGCCGCACGGTCAGCCCGTCCACGTCCGAGGGCGCGATCCGATCCCGTCCGGCGATCAGGTCCACCTGTAGGAAGACGCTGAAGTAATACAGCGCCGCGGGCAACAAGGCGGCGCCGGCCACGGTGAAATAGGAAATGTCCAGGAACTCGGCCATCAGGAAGGCCGCCGCGCCCATGATCGGCGGCGTCAACTGTCCCCCGGTCGAGGCCACCGCCTCGATCGCGCCAGCGTCGCGCTTGGTATAGCCGCCGCGCTGCATCAACGGGATGGTCACGACGCCGGTCGTGACGACGTTGGACACCGCAGACCCGGAGATCGAGCCGAAGAGCGCCGAGCCCACGACCGAGATCTTGGCACTGCCCCCGCGCGACCGCCCCGTGGCCGCCATCGCGAGATCGGTGAAAAAGGCCCCGCCCCCGGCGGCGAACAACAGCTTGCCGAAAAAAACGAAGAGCAGAACGATGATCGTCCCCACCGCAAGCGGCGTGGAAAACACAGCGTTCGGATCGAAACCCACGTATTGCACCAGCCGCACCGGCGAAAGCTCCTTGCCGATGAGCCGCCCGGGCACCTTGTCCGCGAACAGGGCGTAGACCAGGAAAACACCGACGATCCCGAACAGCATCCAGCCCGCGCGCCGCCGCACGCCCTCCATCACCGCGATCACGACGACGGTTCCGACCAGCGTGATTTGCCAGGGCCGGTAGGGCTGTTCCCGCAGCAGCCAGACGAAATCCCAGGCGGCGTACATCAGCACGCCAAAGGCAATCAGGGCGATCCCGCCGTCGATCCAGCCCGTGCGATCCTTTTCCTGTCCGCGAAAGTCGAAATTCAGGTAGGCGATGGTCAGCGCCAGCCCCAGTTGCAGCGCCATGTACTGTTGCGTCAGAATCGCCACGCCCAGCCGTGTGGGCGCCTCGATATTCCACAGGATGCAGGCCACGACCATCGTCGTCGCCAGCACCGCCACCAGGGGCGCACGGATGTCCGTTGCAGGCATCATGCCTCTTCCGGCCAGTAAAGCCGCATCGGGTTGTCCACCAGCAAGCGCTGCCGCACGTCTGCCGTGACCGCGATCCGCGGGATCACGTCGACCAGCGCCCCGTCGTCGGGCACATGGCTTTTCATGTTGGGATGCGGCCAGTCGGTGCCCCAGAGCACCCGGTCCGGGAACCTCTCGACCAGCGCCCGGGCAAAGGGCTCCACATCGTCATAGGGCGGCCCCGCAACGGTCAGCCGTTCGGGACAGGAGACCTTGACCCAGTACCGCGTATCCTCGGCGAGGAACTCCATGAAGGCGCGAAAGCCCACGCCTTCGACGCCCTCTGTGACATCGGGCCGCCCCATGTGATCGACAACGACGATCCCCGGCAGGCGCCGCACCAGCGGCGCCACCTCTGCAAGGTCCTGCCCCTCGAAATAGACGACGATATGCCAGCCCAGCCGCGCGACCTTGGCGGCGATCCGTTCAAAGACCTCGTGTGGTGTCGCGTCGACCAGCCGCTTGACGAAGTTGAACCGCACGCCGCGCACACCGGCCGCGTGCAGCGCCTGCAATTCCGCGTCATCGACGTCGGCGCCCACGATGGCGATACCCCGCGCCAGACCGTCCGATGCCTCCAGCGCGTCGACAAGCGCCGCGTTGTCCTTGCCATGACAGCTGGCCTGCACGATCACGTTGCGCGCGAACCCCAGGAAATCGCGCAGCTCGAACAGCTTTTCCTTAGGCGCATCGCAGGGCGTGTATTTCCGCTCTGGCGCGTAGGGAAACACCGCGCCGGGGCCAAAGACATGACAATGTGCGTCCACGGCCCCCTCGGGCGGGTGATAGTCCGGCTTTCTCGGCGACGGGTGAAACGGCAGATAGCCTGGTGTCATCTCGCTCATGCCTCAACCTCCTTGGGAAAGACAATGCCATCCATCAGCTTGCGTGCGGTGCGCAGCACCTCGGCGCGCGTCACCTCGCCACCCTCAAGGTGCCCGACCACGGTCATCTCGCCGGTTGGGTGTTCCACTGACAACGGCTTGGGATTGCCCCGTGGCAAGACGGCAAGGTCATGGCCCACGGCCCCCACGGTCAGGCAGGCAGTGGCCACGCTGACAGCCCCCAGCACCCCGATCGCCTTGTGACAGCGATGCGGGATGAAGGTCCGCGTCGCGATCGCACCGCCCGCGCGCGGCGCGCTGACCAGCGTCATCTTGGGCACGGATTTCTCCGTCACGTCGCCGAGGTTCATGATCGGTCCCGCCGCCAGGCGGATCGCCTCCAGCCGGCTGCGCAGGGTCTCATCCGCCTCCAGAACCTCCGGCGTCTCGTCGCCCGCGATCCCCAGGTCCGAAGCCCGCAGCATGACACAGGGCATGCCGTTGTCGATCAAAGTCACCTCGACACCGTCGATGACATCCACCACCTGTCCGCTGGGAAAGAGCGCCCCGCAACTGGACCCGGCGGTATCGCGAAAGGCGATCGGCACCGGCGCCGCCCGCCCCGGAACCCCGTCGATGCGTGCATCCCCCGCATAGGCGACACGCCCGCCCGGCGTCGCCACCCGCGCCACCGCCACCTGGCCCGTGTTCTCCATCCAGATCGTCACCGGGGTTTCCGCGCCCCGCACGGGCACCAGCCCACGTTCGATGGCGAAAGGGCCGACACCGGCCAGGATATTGCCGCAATTCTGCGCATCCGTGACCAGCGCCCGATCCACGAAGACCTGCAGGAACAGGTAATCCACGTCGACCCCCTCGCGTTCCGAGGGCCGAAGCACTGCGACCTTCGAGGTCAGCGTATCACCCCCGCCCATGCCATCGATCTGCCGCGGATCGGGAGAGCCCATGATCCCCAGCAACACCGCGTCCCGCGCCGCTTCGGCCCGGGGCAGGTCCGAGGCCAGGAAGTACCCGCCCTTCGACGTGCCGCCGCGCATCCACATGACCGGCAGGCCCTCAGACATATTTCAACCCCTTGTCGGCCAGCCGCCCGCGCATGTCGTAGATGTCCAGCCCCAACTCACCCGCGGCCAACCGCTGCCGCTTGGCCTCTTCCGCGTCCAGCCGCGCCTGCGCCTTTTCCATGACCGCCGCCGCCTCGGCGCGCGGCACGACGCAGACGCCGTCATCGTCGGCCACCACCACGTCGCCCGGATTGACCAGCGCGCCCGCGCAGACCACCGGCACGTTCACGCTGCCCGGAGTCTCCTTGACCGTGCCTTGGGCCGAGACCGCCGTGGACCAGACGTGAAAGCCCATCTGACGCAGGTCGCGCGTGTCCCGCACGCCCGCGTCGATCACCAGCGCCCGGCACCCCCGCGCCATCGCGCTTGTCGCCAGGAGGTCACCGAAATACCCCATGTCGCAGGGGGCGGTCGGGGCCAGCACCAGAATATCGCCGTCCCGCAACTGCTCGATGGCCACATGCACCATCCAGTTGTCGCCCGGCGGCGCGCTGATTGTCACCGCCGACCCGGCGAGCCCCATGTCCTGCTGAATGGGCCGCATGGCAGAGGACATCAGTCCGCGCCGCCCCATCGCCTCGTGTACCGTGGCGACCCCCGCCGCCCCCAACCGCGCGATCAGCTCCGGCTCACACCGCTCGACATTCTGCACAACGACACCCATGACGCGCGCCTCCCTGTTTCTTCTTGGTCAAAATACCCCAA
>NZ_JARAMO010000159.1:0-1487 GCF_028807275.1 Mameliella sp. AT18 | reverse complement strand
CCATTGGCCAGGATCACGTCATGGGCCTCGGTCTCGACATGGTAAACGGTCAGGCGTGCGGACAGGTCTGCGACGGGCAGACGCTGGATCGTGTCCCCGTTCACCAGGACCCCGGCATTGATGACCCGGCCATTCAGCACCATGCCATGATCGGCGGTCACCGTCAGGTCACTGTGGGGCAGGCCGGGCTCCAGGGCGCCGGCGCGAATGCAGACCAGGCGCGCCGCCGTGGCGCGCAGGCTTTGCCGACCGATCCAACGGATCGGGACAGCCGCGCCCGCTGCCGTCAGGACCGGGGCGCCGATTTCCAGCGTTTCGACCGCGACCTCTCCTTCCGGGGTGGCGATGCGGGTGCCGGCTGCAAAGCAATAGGTATAGGTCGTGTCCGAAGAAGCCGTCACCACGCCCGGCCCCAGGCTGGGGTTGTTCGAGGCGACATAGGCCGCGGAACCGTCGAACAGGACCGGGTCGCCGTCGGCGGTCAATCCGACCAGCTCATAGGCGCCGCTGGTCAACACGCTGGACACGGTCCATGTGACGTCGTCGCCAACGGCGGTGCTGCTGTCATTGTTGCCATCGGCGCCGTCGCTCACCACCGAGGAGATCGCGTTCGGCCCCTGCAACAGGTAATCGCCGTTTCCATCGGTCCCGCCGACGGAATAGATATGGGTAAAGCTCTGCGACACGGGGGATAATCCTCTGGAACCAAAAGTAACATGCGGGCGATTGGCCGCAGGTTAGGCATTGTTCCCGTTCGCAATCAAGGGGCGCGCGCCGCGAAAGGCCGGCGGCGCCCCGGTCACGGGTGGGATCAGTCGGCCCGAGTCGTCAGGGCGACCTCGCTTGCGATCCGCGCACGTTTGGCTGCGGCGTCCTGCGCGATGATCGGGCCGATGCGGAAGGCGTCGACGATCCACCAGATCACGAAGGCCAGCAGCATCGGGATACCGATGATGAAATAGGCCAGCAGAATACCACCCCAGAGCAGGATCAACTGGGTGATGGCGGTGCCGACGCGGCCCAGGTAAAACCTGTGGGCCGAAAACCCGCTGAGGAAGAACCACAGCAGATAGGCCGTGGTCGAGGACTTCTTTTCGTTGGTCAACTTCTGTTCGACCAGCATTTGCTGTTGCGTGGAAAGTTCCAATCCGGGTCTCCTGGGAATCACAAGCTCATATGCACGTCAGGGTGAAAGCGGAATACGGCACAAATATGGGGACAATCGGGAAGGGCCCCCGATAGGGGCCCCGGATTTCGCGCTTCGATCCGGCTGCAACTCAGGCGCAAATCGCGCCCTTGCAGGGGGACAGCTCGAGCGCAAGACGCGCGCGGAGCTCCGCCGGCAGTTGCCGCGCGCTGGAAATGCGGGGGTGGGCCATCTCGGGGATGATCCGTTCGCAGCCGTAGAGGTCGAGGTATTCGCCGAAATTGTCGAAGGCGCGGCGGTCGCGGTAGTCGATGAAGGTCTCGGACGGCGCGCCATTGGC
>NZ_JARAMO010000158.1:0-8876 GCF_028807275.1 Mameliella sp. AT18 | reverse complement strand
ATCAAGGAGGTCATGGCCGAGGCCAAGGGGCGCGGCTATGACACCAAGGTCATGCGCAAGGTGATCGCCCTGCGCAAGCGCGACGCCGACGACATCGCCGAGGAAGAGGCGGTTCTGGACATGTACAAGGCCGCGCTGGGCATGGGCTGAAGGCCACGGAGGGCAGGGCGGGCCGGGGTCCGGCGCGCTCTGCCCGGTTATTGAGCATTTTGCCCGCAACGGGATCAGCACAGCCTTTCACGCCCGTTGCACCACTCGTCATGGCCCGTTAGCGTACCTGTTACAAGACAGTGATGGGGTGGACCGCACGGGCATGAACGATCAAGTCTATTTTGACGAGATGCTGGGCACGGAGGGCAAGGTACGCAGGCCCTACCAGCCCTTCAACACCTGGTTCGAAGGCGAGGATCCCAAGCATCTGCGCGCCAAGCAACGCGAGGCAGAGGACCTGTTCCGCCTCACGGGCATCACCTTCAACGTCTATGGAAGGGCCGAGGCAGAGGAACGGCTGATCCCCTTCGACATTATCCCGCGCATCATATCCGGCCGCGAGTGGCAAAAGCTGAGCCGTGGGATCGAACAGCGGGTGCGCGCGATCAATGCCTTTCTCTACGACATCTACCACGGCCAGGAGATCGTGAAGGCCGGGCGCCTGCCCGAAGAGATGATCTCTCGCAACGACGCCTTCCTGCCCGAGATGATCGGCATGCGCCCGCCGGGCGGGGTCTATACCCATATCGTCGGCATCGACCTGGTGCGCACGGGTCCGGACGAATTCTATGTCCTCGAGGACAACGCGCGCACGCCCTCGGGCGTCAGCTACATGCTGGAAAACCGCGAGACCATGCTGCAGATGTTCCCCGAGCTCTTCTCGGAGAACCGGGTGCAGCCGGTGTCGACCTATCCCGGCGATCTCTACAATTCGCTGGCCGCCTGCGCGCCCGAGGGCCTCGGCCGCAAGCCCACCGTCGGCCTGTTGACGCCGGGGATCTACAACTCGGCCTATTTCGAACACAGCTTCCTTGCGGACGAGATGGGCGTCGAGCTGGTCGAGGGTCACGACTTGCGGGTCGAAGACGGTCGTCTTTGCATGCGCACGACCCTGGGGTACAAGCCGATCGACGTGCTGTATCGCCGGGTCGACGACGATTTCCTTGATCCGCTGACCTTCAACCCCGACAGTGCGCTGGGCGTGCCGGGGATCATGGACGTCTACCGCGCCGGCAATCTGACCATCGCCAACGCGCCCGGCACCGGCATCGCCGACGACAAGGCGATTTACAGCTACATGCCTGAAATCGTGGAGTTCTACACCGGGGAACGGCCCTTGCTTGAAAACGTGCCGACCTGGCGCTGTTCCGACAAGGAGTCGCTGGCCTACGTTCTGGA
This sequence comes from Mameliella sp. AT18, assembly GCF_028807275.1. Classification (NCBI taxonomy): domain Bacteria; kingdom Pseudomonadati; phylum Pseudomonadota; class Alphaproteobacteria; order Rhodobacterales; family Roseobacteraceae; genus Antarctobacter; species Mameliella sp. AT18. Next base: position 7,487 of record NZ_JARAMO010000158.1, on the reverse strand, counting down.
CAACCTCAAGGAACTGGTCGTCAAGGAGGTGCACGGCTCTGGCGGCTACGGCATGCTGATCGGCCCCACCGCCACCAAGAAAGAGCTGGCCGAATTCCGCAAGAAGCTGGAAGCGCGGCCCGGAAACTACATCGCCCAGCCGACGCTGAGCCTGTCGACCGTGCCGATCTTTACCAAGTCGGGCCTGGCGCCGCGCCATGTCGACCTGCGGCCCTTCGTGATGGTCAGCCCCAAGGGGATCAACATCACGCCGGGCGGGCTGACCCGCGTGGCGCTGAAGAAGGGCTCGCTCGTGGTGAACTCCTCGCAGGGCGGGGGCACCAAGGACACCTGGGTGCTGGAGGACTGACGCGCGATGTTGGGAAAAACGGCAAACGGCCTGTTCTGGATGTACCGCGCGCTGGAGCGCGCCGAAAACACTGCCCGCCTGATCGAGACCGGACAGCGCATCGCACTGACCCGCATGGGCGCCTCGGACGAGGAATGGCGGTCCGTCCTGCAGTCGGCGGGCGCGCTGGACGGGTATACTGCGGGCCATGAGAAAGTGACCAAGGACGCGGCCATCGACTGGTTGCTGCGGTCGCGTGACAACCCGTCTTCGGTCCTGTCCTGTGTCGAACAGGCGCGGTTGAACGCCCGCATGGTGCGCACCGCCCTGACCGGCGAGGTCTGGGAGGCGATGAACGGCACCTACATGCGGGTCAAGGAGGTGCTGTCCCGCAAGGTCGGCGAACGCGACCTGCCACAGGTGCTGGGCATGATCCGGCAACGCACCGGGCTGGTGCGCGGTGCCACCCACGGCACCATGCTGCGCAACGACATCTACGATTTCGCGCGCATCGGCACCTTCCTGGAACGGGCCGACAACACCGCGCGCATCATTGATGTGAAATACTATGTCCTCCTGCCATCGGTCACGGCGGTGGGGACCTCCATCGACAACGTGCAGTGGGAAACCATCCTGCGGTCCGTCTCGGGGCAGGGGGGCTACCGGATGGAATACGGCGGCTCGACGGAGCCGCGCGACATCGCGCAGTTTCTGATCCTGAACCGCCGGATGCCGCGCTCGCTGGCCTTTTGCGCGCGCAAGCTGCGGGACAACCTCGGATTCCTGGGGGGGGACTATGGTGAACGTGCGGCCTCTTACGCCAAGATCGACCATATCGACCGCGCTTACCTGAGTTTCGACATCGACGCGGTGTTCGACTACGGCCTGCACGAGTACATCCAGAAGATGCTGTTGCTGCTGGGTGACCTCGGGCGCCAGATCGAAGTCGACTACCGGTTCTACGAATGACTGCCCAGAGGCCCCGATGAACCTGACCATCCGCCACATCACCCGCTACCGTTTCGAAGAACCGGTGAGCTTTGGCCTGCAACAGCTGCGCAAGACACCCAAGTCGCGGCACAGCCAGAACGTGCTGCGCTGGGAGACCACCGTCACCGGCGGCACGCAGGCGCTGTCCTATACCGACCATCACCAGAACACCGTTGATCTGATCGAGATCGAGCGCGGCGCGCAGGAACTGGTCATCACCTGCGAGGGTGAGGTCGAACTGGCCGACAACCACGGCGTCGTGGGCCGCCACCTGGGCCCGGCGCCGCTCTGGCTTTACCGCCGGGTAACGCCGCAGACCAAGGCGGGGCAGGGCGTGCGCGCGCTGGTCCGCAGCGTGTCGGGCGATACCGAGCTGGACCGCGCCCACGCCCTGATGGCGGCGGTGGCCGAGGCCGTGACATACGAGGTCGGATCCTCCGAATCCGACTGGACCGCCGAGGAAGCGCTCTCTGCGGGCCGGGGTGTCTGCCAGGACCATACCCATGTCTTCATCGCCTGCGCCCGCGAAATGGGCCTGCCGGCGCGCTATGTCTCTGGCTACCTGATGCTGGATCACACCACGGAACAGGACGCCATGCACGCCTGGGCAGAGGCACATCTGCCGGGTCTTGGCTGGGTCGGTTTCGACTGTTCGAACAGCATTTCGCCTGACCAGCGCTATGTCCGCGTGGCCACCGGCATGGATTACCACGACGCGGCACCGGTGCGCGGCACCCGTCAGGGCGGCGCGCTGGAGGCGCTGGACGTGGAAATAGAGGTTGCCCAGCAGTAATCGCGAGGCGGCCCGGGCGGCACGTCCCGCCACGGAATCCGTGCTGCCCGGAACTGGCGCTTGTCGGCTCCCTGTCCTGACCGTAGAAGGCCTCTGGATACGGGCAGGAAAGGCACGCGCGGGATGACCTATTGCGTTGGGATGATGCTGAACCGGGGGTTGGTCTTCATGTCCGACACCCGCACCAATGCCGGGCTCGACAATATCTCGACCTACGGCAAGATGAAGATCTGGGAAGCCGAGGGCGATCGTGTGATCACCCTGCTCAGCGCAGGCAACCTTGCCACGACCCAGGCCGTGGTCAGCGAGCTTGACGAACGCGTCAAGGCACATGGCGAGCGTAACCCTTCGGTGCTGGAGTCCGCCTCGATGTACCAGGTGGCGCGGCTGGTGGCCGACACACTGCGGGACGTGATCGCGCGCCATTCGGATACCGGCCAGCGCGCCTCGTCGGTGTTCAACGCCACGCTGATCCTGGGCGGACAGATCGCCGGCGGCCCGCCGCGCCTGTTCCTGATCTATCCCGAGGGAAATTTCATCGAGGCAGGGCCGGACACGCCCTTTTTCCAGATCGGCGAGATCAAGTACGGTCGCCCGATCCTGGTACGGGCCTACGATCCCGACTTGGATTTCAACGAGGCCATGAAGCTGTTGCTGGTGAGTTTCGACAGCACGGTAAAGGCCAACCTGACCGTGGGCGCGCCCTTTGACTATCACCTTTACACGGTGGACAGCCTGGTGCGCGGCGACACCGGGCGGGTCGAGCAGGACGATCCCTATTTTCAGACCATCAGTCAGGGCTGGGGTGATGCATTGAAACAGGCTTTGGACAGCCTGCCGGCCTTCGGGTCGATGTCCGGCAACTAGGTTAAGGGCGCGGCCCTCCGACCGCGCCTTTCAGAATGGCTTGACGGGACCCCGCCGTGCGGCAAACCGCGTCCGGCGGGCTCATGCCATACGGTCAGCCGGCCTCCTGGATGGTGGCCAGGAAGAAAACCAGTTCGAGAATCCGGGCCTGTGCCGACGGCATGTCCGTCTGACCGCCGCCGTATTCGCCTTGCTGCGCAATGATCTCGGCATTGAACCGGTTGCCCCAGATCGGCATCTCGCTGGTGCCATGCGCGCGAGTCTGGCCGGCATCGGCAATGAGGTCATAGACCTGTTGCGCCGGAAACTGGCCGCCGTTGCGCTCTGATATCCTTGTCAGGTCAGAAGGCGCGGACTTGAGGTAGTCGAGGATCGGACCGCCCCCTTTTCCGTCCGTGCCGTGACAGACGGCGCAGTTCGCCTGGAACGCCTCTTTCCCGATCTCCTGGGACAGGGCCGCGACAGGCAGTGAAAGAAAACCCAAAAGCACCGGAAAAACAATCTTAGCGGATTTCAACATGATGTCCTCCCGAGTGACTGGCCGGGCATCAGGGCCGACCATGCCCCGAACGGTAGGCAGGGGGGCGAAGGCGCACATTGATCCCGATCATGGCAGACAGGTGAAACCCGTGGTTTCAGGGCGTGAGCAGCCGCACGCCCTCCATCGCGGAGATGACTTCGAGGTCATCCTCGTAGAGTTCCGTCAGCATGTCGACGTAAGGCCCGTCCCAGCCGTCAAGGTCCAGCTCTTCCTCCATCGCCTCGTCCAGCGCGTATTTGTCGAGAAAGGCCATCATCACGCGCCGCTTCTGCGATTCCGTGATCGTGGGGTTTTCCTTGAGGAAGGCGCGGAACCGCTGCATCCCCTCGCGCGAGATGATCTGCGAGTAGAGGTCGAAGGCGCCGGTGATCTTGCGGCTGAGCTTGATGCCGGCCAGTTCGCGGATGATCTGCCCCCAGAGAAAGGGGGTGTCCTCGTTGCACCACAACACGACCGGCAGGTCCGGCTGCGCGCCCTTGATGCGCCGGATCAGGTCGGACCAGCGGAACCGCATCGGGTTCACGCCTTCCATGAAACCGGCGAATGTCTTGTGTGGGGTTGCGGCAAAGGCGGCGGGCAGGAAGCTTGCCGGGTCGCGCAGCCCCATGAACAGCTGTACCTCGTCGCCCTCGAAGGCCTGCATGAAACTGGTCAGGCGTTCCTCGGCCCGGTGGTAGATGTAGCCATTCTGGAACATCAGCTTGGGCACGGAAAAGAAGTTGTCGTTTGAAAGGACAAGGCGCGAGATCTGGCCCGAATCCTCTTGCAGGATGGCATCCAGCAAGAGATCGCGCGTGCCCGGTTCAGGGATGCCGCCGCGCAGCTTGTTCAAGGCCTCGGTCAGCAGGGTGCGGTATTTCGACGGGCCGGGAATGGCCACGCCTTCGTGGCGCCAGGCCTCTGCGTTGCGCAGAAGCCCCTTGAGAAGGCGGTCGTCATCGGTGCAGTGGACGCCGGTGTGAAGAATGACCTGCATGGGCTTTGTTTGTCGTTGGCTCGGCGCGCAGTATAGCGGGCTTGACGGCGGGGAAAACCGCGGGTGTCGCAAAGCGGCGCATGGGTGACATCTGCGCCGCAAGAGATGAAAATCGAGGCTTTCTTTGCGCCGCGAGTCAGGCTAAACACCGCCCACGCCGAGACGCACCCCAGTGGGTTCGCGGCCCGGTGCCCCTATAGCTCAGCTGGTAGAGCAACTGATTTGTAATCAGTAGGTCCGCGGTTCGAGTCCGTGTGGGGGCACCATCTCTTCAGCTAAACCCTTGTAACGCCTCAGCTTTATCTCAGGATGGAGCGAGCGTAGTACATGGCGGAGAACACAGTTGCAGCCTTCTCATTTGTGAAGGACGGGGTCTTCTACTTCAGCAGACGGGTGCCGAAAGACCTTCAACACCACTACACTTCACGGAAAATCAGTTACTCGCTACGGACTCGGTCAGCCCCGGTCGCGGCGTCACGCGCAATCAGGGCAGCGCATAAGCTCGACGAGTACTGGTATCACCTCAGGATCAAGGACACCGACCTGCCGGGGAAGCACATGCTGCGGCTGGTGCAAGGCGGTCAGGAGGTCCCTGCTGGGACGGCACCGGCCATCGCGGCAACTGAGTCGGTCAAGCTGTCCGAGGCCGTGGGCATCTACCTCCGCCTCAAGGGACAAGGGCGTCCAGTCACCTTCCACCGGGCAGCCGAGCGGTCCTGTGGCTATGTCATCGACGTCTGCGGCGACAAGGACATCACCGCATACACCAAGGCCGACGCAAATGCCTTCCGTGACGACCTGATACAGCGAGAGTTGGCGGGCAGCAGCATCACACGGGTCTTCGGGACCGTCCGCTCGGTGATCAACTTCGCTGCCGCCGAGATCGGGGTCGATATCACCAACCCGTTCGGACGCGTCTACTATGACCGGAAGGCAGGCGTAGAGGACCGCGCAACCCTCCCGCTGGAGGCAATCCGCGACGTGCAAGCCGAGTGCCGAAAGCTGGACGACGAAGCACGCTGGCTGGTCGCCCTGATCTCCGACACCGGGATGCGGCTTGCAGAGGCGGCGGGCCTGCTCAAGGAGGACCTCAAGCTCGACGAACCGGTTCCGCATGTTGTCATCCGAGAACACCCGTGGAGGCGGCTCAAGACCTCGGGCAGCAAGCGCATGGTCCCTCTGGTGGGGCAAGCCTTGTGGGCGGCTCGACGGGTCCACGAGTTTACCCACCTTGTCGATTGCGGTTTTCGCTTCAGGTTTTTGAGTGTGCGATTCTTTCGCGAAAATAGGGTCGCAAGATGATCCTGTTCCTGAAAGATGAACCTGCACCGCTGACCATGAGCAGCCGCGAGATCGCGGAGTTGCTGGAGAAACGCCACGATGATGTGAAGCGCAGCATCGAGACACTGGCCAAGCGTGGCGGGATTGAACTACCTCAATCTGAGGAAGATCAAATCGAGACCGGACACGGACGGAAACACGCTGTTCAGGTCTACTACCTCGAAAAGCGGGATTGCTTTGTGGTTGTGGCGCAACTCTCCCCCGAGTTCACGGCACGGATCGTAGACCGCTGGCAGGAACTCGAAGCAGAGCGCGAATAGCCCACGCCCTTCCGAATTTCGGCGACCCGGTGGCGATGGCCCGCGCCTGGGCTGATCAGGAAGAGGATAAGCGCCGTCAGGCGGCGCAGATCGAGACCATGCGGGAGGATGTTGGCGCGCTGAACAGGCTTTCTGCGACCGATGGCGCGATGACGCTCACCAATTCCGCCAGAGGTGATCAAACACGACGGACACAAGGCCATGGATGTAAGGCGTATCGCGTTGGACAGGTGCTCGGCCATAGCTCATGCTATCCGTGGCAGGCTCTTTCAGAAGCCGTGAAACAACGTGACGAAGCGGCCCTATGTATGTGCCGGCTGCTGTTTGCAATCGAGAATTCGGCGCGGCTTCGGAAATCGCTCATATGTATCCAGCCTGTTTGTCGGCTCGCGGGCCGTGGCCTCGATGGGGTTACGCACGCACCTTGGTCTCATTACCGGCAAAGTCAGTGGTGACCATTTGGGCCGTCAGACTCTGGGGGCGTAGTTTCTCCGTTCCATGCTGTCCTCTTTCGCGAACTTCGTGGTGCCCGGGAAGCGGTCAGATCGCTTCCATGGTCTCCTCTCTTATCGTGTCGAAGCGCGTGCCGTGACGCAGGATGCTCCACGCGGTGCGGGCCAGCTTGTTGGCCAGGGCAACCGCGGCCTTGTTCCTGGGCATTCGGGATATGGCGCGTTCGAGCCAGGCTCCGAAGCTGAACGCCTGCCATCGGTGGGGGCGCATCATGATCACCTTGGCGGTCTGCACGAAGAGCATGCGCAGTTATCGGCTTCTGCGCTTGGTGATCCGTCCCAAGATCGTGCGGCTACCCGTGCTGAACTGTCGGGGCACCAGCCCAACCCAGGCCGCGAAGTCGCGGCCCCGGTCGAAGGTCACGCCCTGTCCAACCGCCGCGACCATGGCCGTCGAAATCATCGGCCCGATGCCCGGGATCGACATGATGTTCGCGCAGTTTTCCTCCGCGCGACTGATCTCCTCGATCTCCTTCGACACCGCCGCGATCCGGTCGTCGAGCCACAGCCAGTCGCCGTAGAGCCCGATTAGAATGCTTCGCATGCGAGGAGAGATCTCCACGCGACGTTGTTCGAGGTTTGTCTCGAAGGAGTTTCTCAGCGCCCGCAGTCCCGACCTGACGGTGATGCCCTGTTCGATCAGGAAGGCGCGGATCTGGTTGATGGCCGCGGTGCGCCGCGAGACAAGCCGGGCCCGGACGCGATGCAGGGCCTGAAGATCGAGCTGGTCCTGACTCTTCTCGGTCACCGTCCGGAGGTTGGGTCGCAGAGCCGCTTCGGCGATCGCCTCGGCGTCGTTGTAGTCGTTCTTCTGTCCCTTGTTGAACGGCTTCACGTAAATCGCCGGGATTGATCCTCCCCCAATGAAGTGGTCCGCCG
>NZ_JARAMO010000157.1:0-3722 GCF_028807275.1 Mameliella sp. AT18 | reverse complement strand
TGTTGAAGGCGCCTTCAACACCCTCTTCATCCCCTGCCTCTTCACCCCCCTTCACCCCCCGATTGTGATGCCCTTCACGCCCGCTCAGAACTGCGCCGCAAGCTCGGCCACGCCGGCGGGCACAGCGGGCCAGATCGGATCATCGCCCGAGGACACCGCATCACGGCCGGCCTGCTTTGTCGCCTCGATCCAGGCCTGCCCATCGGCAAAGGTGGCCTGATCGGCCGGGGTCAGAGCGCCGGCCACCATCGCGGCCAGGAGGCTGGCCTGCGTGTTCTGATCGACCACCGCGAAGATGCGGGCCTGCACCTCGGCCTTGATCGCCTGTGCGCGGCGGGCTGCGGCCTGGGCGGCCAGATCCTCGGCCGTCACCAGTTTGGACAGGTCAACACTCATGCGCTTGCCTCCTCGGCTTCGGTCGCGTCATAGGGCGGCAGTGGCACGGCGCCATCGCTGGCGACCTGCACCGGATCGGGAAAGAGCGTTTCCTGCGGCGCGTTGGCACCGTGCGAGAGCGCCAGCGCGAGGTGCAGCTCGCCGGCGATCCGTGTCACCGGACCGGCGAGCCAATCCGATGCCACCGCCTCGGCAGGAAGCTGCGCGCCCTCGGGCACGCCCGAGAAATCGAAGGTTTCGCCATCGATCACCAGGGCATCGCCAAGGCGCTCCAAGGTCGGTCGCCCCTCGCGACGGACGGGGGAAAGTGTGATCTGCATTTCTTGCCTCCTTAGTACCAGCGGCCAATGGCGATCAGCGAGGTCGAGATCGCGTCAAGGCGGGCTTGTGCAGTATTCCAAACGGAGAAATTGACCGATCCAGCGGCCCCGGCTGTGGTGGTGGCAAAGCGCGCCTGGTCCTGGTTCGGCGTTGCGCTGGCCTGCGGGGCGGCGGCAAATGCTGCGGGGAAAGTCCAGGTCACAGCCCCCGCGCTGCTGGACGCCAGGCGCACATCACAAATCTGCGTGCCGTCCGCATAGCGGATGTAATTGCCGTTGGCGTTGCTGCCCTTCTCGAGGATCGAGCCGGTCGGGGTTCCGCCGCTCTGGCTGACCGTCCCGATCAGGTTGCTGGTCGAATAGACCTCCTCCCAATCCGTCCAGGCGGTCGCCTTGCTGCGGAACTTCATGACCGGCCCCGAGACGCTGTAGAGGATGGCAATCTGCCAGACGTATTCCGTGACCCCACCAAGGGTGGCGCTGCCCGCCATGAGGCCGAATGCACCGCCGAGATCCGGGAACGGGTTCGTGCCAGTCGGGGCGCTTGCGTGTTGACCAGCATAGGCAAAGTAGAAGCCAGAGAGGTTGTGCGCGTCGATGTCGGTTACCACGGGGCCGGCGTCCTCACCGAGGCCGAAAGCCCCGACCTTCATTAGCCGTCCTGCCGTGGAATCGGTCGTGCTCTGGGTCACGGCCGTGCCGGTCAGGGGCACGTCAACTTGCAACGCGGCCGAGGAGAGAAGCGCGCGCTGCACGCCGCCCGTGGCAATCCCGAGCTGGCCCGCGGCCTTGCGGAAAAACCCGGTATTGGTTTCGTCCTCGAAACCGATCCCAGGCGCCGCCGCCGTGCCGTCCCCGAACAGGCCCGAAAGCACCGTGCCGGCATAGCTCGACCATTGCGCGACCGCCGCCGCAAGGGCGTCATAGGCCTGCCGGTAAAACCCCACCACCGGAATGATGGCATAGGCCTGGCCGCTCTGCGTGCTGCCCAGGTAGGCCGGCGAGATCGTCAGCTCGGTGTCGCTGACCACCGCGGTGATCTCGTATTGCTCGCCCGCGCCCTCGAGGGCGAAGGCCTGCCCCACGCGGGCATTCGCCACCCAGGCGGTGCCGCTGCCCGTCACCGTGGCGCTGCCATTTGTTACTGCGACCGTTCCGGTCTTATACCAGCTCATGCTGTTCTCCTGTTAGATTTCTGGGTCGGCCACGGTGACCGTAAAACCGCGGTTGATGTAGAAAGACGGCCCGGGTCTTAGGATGCTGGGGCCGTTTATTTGAAGACGATCCAGGACAAAGGCCGATCCGTCCCAGCTCAAGCGGGGGTAGTGGAACTTATCGCCCCCGGAGTCGTATCTCGCTGACCAGTTGAGGGAGGTCGTGATATAGGGGTCGCCGACCGGCTGGCGCGGCGTGTACGTCTTGACCGCGTTGTTCTCCAGCACGTCAGCAATATCCGTATCGCTGACGACAAAGAAATCACGGACCCTGACGTTGTCCCATCGGCTATCATAACGCACGCCGCCTGTGGTCGGGTCGGTGATCCGCAGACCATAGCCGGCGCTGGGTGCTGGCAAGCCCGAGTGCGAGGCGATGAAATATCGGATCGGGTCGGCGTAGTGAGCAGCGGAGCCCTCGGGGACACATACCCCAGCAATCTTTCGGGGGACGATCTCGGGCGTGAGCGCGTACCAAAGTTGTGTTTGGGCCACGAAGCCGTTGGGGTGCATCTGGAAAAACAGCTGATCCGCAATATCCGTCGCAGCCGTGACCGGGATCTTTTCAGAGGTGGCCCCCGGGGCGTTGTAACTCGGCTCAAGCCCGCTGCCTGCCCAGTGGAAATAACGGTTCGTGTATTGGAACAGCTTGTCAGTGTTTCCGTCTTTATGGGCCCTTAGCAACGGATACCATGCGTCAGGCCGACCTGTCGTTCGTGCATATGGCATGCTGCCGACCACTGCCTCGGAGTTTCCCGAATGCTGGAAACAGACGCCTGTGTCCTTGACAAACAGGCAGCGACCGTCCGCGAAAACATCGTCGCCAAAGGTGTTATGAATGCGGATACCGTGGGTCATGAGTAGTGATAGAGGTTGACGGTGACTTGTTGCTCGTCACCGAATTGATTGTTCGAGGTTGAAGGCGGCGTGTAAGTCAGTTGACCGTTCGCATGCAGGAGAGACGGCACGTCGAAGACATTGGGCGCGACATAGCCCTTAAAACCGTCGTCGTTCAGCGTGAGTTGCGCGTGATAGACGGCCTGTAGCACCCCTCGGGTCTCATCGAACTCAGAGGCGGGCACGGTCGTTTCGACCTGATACTCATCGAAGGTATGCGAGGAGAGATGCCGGAAGGTGGTGATACCATCTTCGGTCGACAGTTGGACGGTGCCGTCCGGGCGGCGAAGGCGAAGTCCATAAGCCATCAGGGCAATACCTCCAATTCCCCCAATTCCACGACCAGAAGCCCGGCGGCATCGTAGATTTTCATACCGCTGTCGCTGATTTCCGTGCGTTCACCAGTGGGGGAGGTCTTGAACGTCCCGAGCGTGCCCGAAACCGCCGAAAGCTCGGTCACGTTCAACTTGTCCGCGGTGATCGCGCCGGCTGCTACCATCGACCCCGTGACCGTCAGCCGCCCCGCCACGATGCTATCGGCAAAGAGCTGATCGAGCACCGCGGTGGTGATCTGGGCAACCCCGGTGATCTCGACATAATCAGCCGCGATCTTGTAGGTGCTCACCGGGCCGCTTGTGCCCTCTGACACGCTCACCAGCTCGATCAGGTTTTGCCCGTTCAGCCGCCAGACATAGCCGGCCGCGATGCCATCCGCCTGGGCCTTGGCAAAGGCGGTGGCCGAGGCCATCGCGGTAAGACTGGCATACTCGGCCGAGATCGTTGCCTCGACCGCCGAGACCGCGCCCGCGCCGTCCACCTTGGTGTTTTGCAGCGTCGTGATCGCGGCGCTGTTGCCGCCTACGCCAGCTTGCAGCGAGGTGATCGAGGAGGCTTG
>NZ_JARAMO010000156.1:0-3342 GCF_028807275.1 Mameliella sp. AT18 | reverse complement strand
GAGCCGGAGTTGCCGCCCAGCGTGTCACAGCTGTGCATAAGCTTGCCCTCGGCGGAGATCGCCGGGATCGCGGCGGCACAGCCTTCGCGGCTGATGTGCTGGGCCTGGCCCTGCGGGTGGCCGATGATCCATAGGAATTCGCTGTCCTGCGGGTCGGCCTCGGCCAGTTTCAGCTTGCCGTACTTGGTCGACGGGTTTCCGAAGACGCGCAGCACCGTGTAGTCCAACTCGCGGTTGGTCTCGATGATCTGCGGGCTGACGGTATAGCGGTCCACCCCTTCCGAGCTGCCCGGCTTGATGAAACCGGCGACGAACTGAGCTGCCTGCACGCCGCTGTCACGGCCGGTGGGATCACCGTCCATGCCCGGAATGCAGTGGTGGTTTGTCAGGATGTGCTGATCGTCGACGATGAAGGCGGTGCAGAAGCCCGTCTTGCCGTTCTTGAACAACATGTCCAGGCGGCCGATCGGGCGGCCCAGCTTGATGATCGGGCTGTTCTCGCCGTACTTGATGATCGGCTCGTTCTGGTAGTCGCCGAAGGCCTGCTCGAAGACAAGCCCGTCTCCGCCCGCCGACTGACGCGGCTGGATAACGATCTTGCCAAAGTCTGCGGGATCGAATTCGGCGGGAGCCTGCTGCGCAACGGCTGGGCCGAATGCGGCCGCCGCCCCTGCACAAAGTGCGAGTGCTGACATGAGTTGACGCATGATAATGTCCCCGTTGGAAAGAATACTGTTTGAAACTACTTTGATCGCGACCCTGCCGCCAAGTAAAGAATTCCTTGCCTGACGTGGCGCCAGCGCCCTCTATCAGGGGGATTCGGGCAACGATCACTGTGTTTCAAAAGACGAAACAGCGGCGCATCGCGCCGCTGCAATCGTCCCGGTCACGCCTGCGTGATCACCCGCGCCCGGACGCCTTTTGAAGCCGCTCCAGCGCACCGCGCGTGGTCGGGCCAAAGGCGCCGTCCACCTGCCCTGCCCCCAGGTAGCCGCGCCGCACCAGCTCTCGCTGGATCTCTCGCGTGGTGGCATTGGGCAGCTTGTGCAGCTGGGTGATCGGATGGGCATAGCCGTCGGCGATGGACTCGACCAGGTAGCGCGCCGCCTGGACGTGGTCCGCACGCACCGCACGGCCAAGGCTGTAGTAAACCCCCAGCGAGAACTTGCCCTGCGGCAGGCCCGCCGCCGCGGTCTCGCGGTAGATGGCCAGCGCCCGGTCAAAGTCCTTCCGGACACCCAGCCCGCTGTTATAGGCCACCCCCAGCGAATAGCGCGCGGGCATGAAGCCGGACATGCGCGGGTTCTGCAGGATCGGAAGCGCCTCGCCATAGCGCTTCTTGGTGATCATCGCCCGGGCATAGCCGTAGTGCACCGCAGGATCGTCGCTGACCTTGCGCGCCGCGCTGCAGGCCAGTTCCGCCGCATCGGCGTCGAAATCCTCGCGCGACACGCCGGTGATCCCCTCGACCGCGAACACGGGCATGGAAACCTCCAGGCAGCGGACGACGATCGGCGGGCGGGCGGCGGCCTCTTCGGCCTCCAGCCGAAGTGCCGCGACACGGACCTCGGTCACGGCGAACTGTTCGCGGGCGTCCGCGAGATGCGCCTCGACCACCGAAAGCCAGTCGTCAGCCAGCCCTGCCGTGCTTTCGATACGCGCCAGCGCCTGGCGGACCTCGGGCTCGGTGCCGGCCTTGCGGATGGTCTCCAGCCCGCTGCCGATGGCGCGGCCAAATCGCTCCATGCCCTCGACGCGGGATTTCACCCGCAGCGTGTCACCGGCCAGCCCGCGCCCGAGGCTTTCCCAGGCATCGGCCGCCTCGGCATCGCCGGGACCGCCGGACCGGCGGGCGGTGGCGGCCTGCGTCTTGGCCCGGTTCACGAGGGCCTCGTAGACAGCCAGCAGTTCCTTGGCCTCTTCATGATCCACGGTCATCGCCCGGCGGGCATCGTTGGCCTTGATCAGCGCCTGGTCGATCGTGCGGCGCAGCGCGGCAGAGCGTTGATCCTGCACCGCGTCCTTCAGCATGGCCACGGCGCGCAACTCTCCGTCCTTGAACAGGGTTTCGGCCTCGCTCTTGCGCGAAGAGACAAAGGCCAGGCGCTCGCGGCTGGACTCTGCCAGGGTGGCGGTGCGTTTCAGGACGGACTCTATCTCGGCCTCGGTCGTGGCGCCGCGCAGCACGTCAAGTTCCCGGTCGATCGAGCTGAGCAGCGTCGGCATCACGCGGGCGCGTTCCTGCGCCTCGGTCAGCGGGGTGCGCAGGCGCTGCGTGATCCGGTCCCAAAGCGCCGACACCTCGGCGCTGCCCGGATCGAAGGAGGACTCGGCGTCTCCGGCACGGGCCCGGGCCCGGTTGACCGTGCCTTCAAGGCTCAGCACCGCGCGTTCGGCGGCGCTGACCTCGCGCGATATCTCGGCCCGCTGCAATTCGGCGGTGCGCAGGGCCTCGTCGATGCGGGCCTTCAGGGCATCGGCCTTGTCTGTATCGACCGGGTCGGGGTCTGTTTCCTCGGCCAGCTTGCAAGTCCGGTCTGCCAGCCCCCGCGCTAGCGGCGCAAGCGGGTGTTTTCCACACTGGGCCAGGAAGGTCTGGTAGCCAAGGCATCCATGCTGTTCCGCCGCTGTCCAGAGAACCTCGCAGGCGCCCTGCCCCTTGGGCACTTCCGGCGGACGGGCCGGAGCGGCGGCCTTGAGGATCGCACTTTCCTTGAGAATGCGGGTCATCGGAATGGCAAAGTTGAACCCGGTGCGGTTGTCGCCCGCGTGGTGCAGCGCCACTACCTGCCGGTCGGAAATCCGGAACACGGGAGAGCCCGAGTTGCCCCCCAGCGTGTCGCAGGTATGGACCACCTTGCCCTCGGTCGAGACCGGCGGATCGCCCGCGGCACAGCCCTCGCGGCTGATGTGCTGGGCCTGCCCCTGCGGGTGGCCGATGATCCAGAGGAATTCCGACGGATCGGGATCGGCATCGGCCAGTTCGACGGTACCATAGCGCGCCGAGGGATCACCGAAGACACGCAGGACCGAGTAATCCAGCGCGGCGCTGGTCTCCAGCGGCTCCAGCCCCACCTGGAATTTCTCGGCCGTGTCGGGCTTGGCGGCATCGACATAGCCCGCGACGAACTGCGCCGCCTGCACGCCCGTGCCATCAATGCCCGGGATACAGTGATTGTTGGTCACAAGGTGCTGCGTGTCGACGATGAAGGCGGTGCAATACCCGGTCTTGCCGTTCTTGTAGAGCACGTCGAGACGCCCCACCGGACGGCCCAGGCGGCGCGCGATGCTTTTCTCGCCGTAAGAGATGACAGGCTCGTTCTGGTAGTCGCCAAAGGCCTG
>NZ_JARAMO010000155.1:0-2781 GCF_028807275.1 Mameliella sp. AT18 | reverse complement strand
GGAGTGGTGACGCAGCGGATTGCAAATCCGTGTACACCGGTTCGATTCCGGTACTCGCCTCCAAATTCCCTGAAACCTCGGAACACCACGACCTCACCTTGCCGAGTGGGTCGCCTCTTCTTGGCCAACGCCCCCGCCGGGCACCTCGACAATCCCTATCTGCGCCTTGACCCTCGCGCGATTCCCAAACGGCCCGTGTGGCGCGCCCCTCCGCGTTGCTGTAGAAGAGGGTCAATCATCCAGACCTTCGCTGTGGGATCGTGATGCCTGACGCCAAGCCCTGCTGCTCTGTGCCCTCCAGCGCCGACCTGCCAGAGGCGGATCGGGTTTTCCTGGAACAGGCTGAGGCAATCCCCCCTGCCCCGCCCGGCATCCGGGCCGAGCTGCGGTCCAACCTCGTGTCCGTCCCGGGCGGCATCTTCGAGATGGGGACGCGAAAGTCACGCTTTCCCGATGACCAGGACAGCCCCCGCCGCAAGGTGCGGGTCTCGGGCTTTCTGCTGTCGCCCACGACGGTGACAAACGCGGAGTTTGGTCGCTTTGTCGCCGCGACGGGCTATCGCACCGTGGCCGAGCAGGAAGGATGGACATACGTCTTTCACAGCTTACTGGAAGACCCGGCCCGTCATCCCGATCATCCCCCCGGTCTGTCCTGGTGGCGCAAGGTCGATGGTGCTTCCTGGACGACCCCAACAGGACCGGGATCGGGCCTCGACGGGCTTGAGGATCACCCGGTCGTGCATATCGCCTGGTATGATGCGCAGGCCTATGCCCGCTGGGGCGGGCTGCGCCTGCCGCGTGAGGCGGAATGGGAACGCGCCGCCCGCGGTGGGCTGGCCCGGATGAAATTCCCCTGGGGCAATGCGCTTATTCCACCAGAGGGGTTTGCCATGAACACATGGCAGGGGCGGTTCCCGGATGAGAACACTGCCGATGACGGATATGTCGCCACGGCGCCCGTCACCGCCTACAGGCCGAACGGCTACGGCCTTTTCAACATGTGCGGAAATGTCTGGGAATGGGTGGCAGACCGGTTCGGCCCCTTGCCTGAACCCGGTAGGCTTCCGGCGCGCGACCCGACCGGGGCTGAAACGGGCCTTGCCCGGGTTCAGCGCGGCGGCTCTTACCTCTGCCACGAAAGCTATTGTGACCGCTACCACGTCCATTCCCGCACGCGGAACGATCCCGACAGCACGACCGGGAATTGCGGGTTCCGCGTGGCGGCGGACCTGTGATGCGCGACTAGCTCTGTTCCAGTCCCAGGAGTTCCGTCAACCGCCGGGCAAGATCCTTTTCGGTCATGGTCCCGCCGATTTCCTGGTTGTCCAGGTCCCCGATTGCGGCACGCATCTCATCGTCGATGGGTGAGAAAAACCCGTTTTCCGAGGTCGCCAGGACAAAGCGGCGCGCAAAGGAATTACCGCGGATCTCTCCCAGCATCTGCAATTGGCGCCCGTTGGACTTGTCCGCGAGGACGACACGGTTGTTGAGACTGACCTTGACGTAGGGCTCTGGCAGCTCGCTTTTCGAGGGTGCCTTGAGATCGTGGATCATCAAGCCCTCGGGCTTTGGCTCTTCACGCCGGCGCGCCTGCTCCTGCTTCATCTTGGTAAAGCCGCCGTTGCTGATCGTATCGGCCAACCGCCGGATGGTGCCGGCGTTGTCCTGCAACAGCTTCCGGGCCTTGACGTCCTCGGGGCGTGGGCCGTCGCGCTTTGAAAAGATGTCCATCCCTGTTCCTCCCTTGAGAATGGGGAACCCGCGACTTGCGGATCCCCCTGTTGCGCTGCCTCAGACCAGGTCGAAGCGATCCGCGTTCATGACCTTGACCCAGGCGGCGATGAAATCGCTGATGAAATGATCCTCGTTGCGGCCACTGGCGTAGTATTCGCTGAGCGCCCGCAACTGCGAGTTCGAGCCAAAGACAAGATCCACGCGCGATCCGCTCCATTTCTTCGCGCCGTTTGTCCGGTCGCAGCCTTCGAACAGCCGCTCGGATGCATCCACGGGCAGCCACTCGGTGTTCATGTCCAGGATGTTGCGGAAGAAATCGTTACCCAGAACGCCCGGGCGGTCGGTCAACACGCCGGTGGCCGAGGATTGATAGGTCGCGCCAAGGACGCGCAAGCCCCCGACAAGCACCGTCATTTCCGGCGCGCTCAGGCCCAACAGTTGCGCCTTGTCCACCAGAAGCGCCTCCGCCGGGTAGGTAAAGGCGGTCTTCTCGTAGTTGCGGAACCCGTCCGTGGCCGGTTCCATCGGCTCAAAGGAAGCGGCGTCGGTCTGGTCTGCGCTGGCATCTGTGCGCCCCGGGGTAAAGGGCACCCGAACATCGCGGCCGCCGTCACGGGCTGCCTTTTCGATGGCGGCGGACCCGCCCAGCACGATCAGATCGGCGAGCGAAACCCTCTTCCCCCCCGAAGCATCGCGATTGAAGGCGCTGCGAATGCCCTCGAGCACCTCCAGCACATGGGCCAGACGCGCCGGCTCGTTCGCCTCCCAATCCTTTTGCGGGGCAAGGCGGATGCGGGCACCATTGGCGCCGCCGCGCTTGTCCGAGCGCCGGAAGGTCGAGGCCGAGGCCCAGGCCGTCCAGACCAGATCGGCCACCGACAGGCCGGACGCCAGGATCTGTTCCTTGAGGCGCGCGGTGTCGTCGCAATCGATCAGCGCGTGATCGACCGGCGGCACCGGGTCCTGCCAGATCAACTCTTCGTCGGGCACCTCCTTGCCCAGGTAGCAGGCCTTCGGCCCCATGTCGCGGTGGGTCAGCTTGAACCA
>NZ_JARAMO010000154.1:0-2783 GCF_028807275.1 Mameliella sp. AT18 | reverse complement strand
CGGGGAGCGCGAGGGGCTGGCCCCTCGCTGACCCGCGTGCCACAAGTGCGGGCATCCGAAGAAAGAGGATGCCATGCCGCTTGCCCCCGCCGATCACGCCTTTGTCCAGCGCCTCTCGGCGCTGCTGCCCGATGACACCCTGCGTCCCGCAGAGGCCCGCCACCGCGAGGAACCGCGTGGACGCTGGACCAGCACGGCGGAATGGATCGCCCTGCCCCGCTCGACGGAAGAGGTTTCCACGATCGTGCGGACCTGTGCCGAAACAGGCGTCGGCATCATCCCCCTTGGCGGCGGAACCGGCCTTGTCGGCGGCCAGCTGAAACCGGACGGCCCCGCACCTCTGATCGTCTCGCTGGAACGCATGTCGGCCATCCGTTCGGTCCACCCGCAGGAAAACGCGGCCGTGGTCCAAGCCGGCGCAATCCTGGCCGATGTCCAGAGCGCCGCTGCCGACGTGGACCGTTTGTTCCCATTGTCGCTGGCTTCCGAAGGGTCTGCCCGGATCGGCGGCTTGCTGGGGACCAATGCGGGCGGCATCAACACGCTGCGCTACGGCAATGCCCGCGACCAGGTTCTGGGACTGGAGGCGGTCCTGCCCGACGGGTCGGTCTGGCACGGGCTGAAACGGCTGCGTAAGGACAACACCGGCTATGACCTGCGCCACCTGCTGATCGGGGCCGAAGGCACATTGGGCATCATCACGGCTGCCAGCCTGAAACTGGCGCCCCGCCCCGCGGCCACAGGCACGGCCCTGCTGACGGTCCCCTCGCCCGATGCAGCGCTGACCCTCCTGGCGCTGGCGCGCGGCCAGCTGGGCGAGACGATCAGCGCCTTCGAGCTGATGCACCGCACCGGGTTCGACTTCCTGGCAGAGAAACTGCCTGACCTGCGCCAACCCTGGGAAACGCCGCCGGAGTGGAGCGTGCTGATGGACATCGGACTGGGGCGTGGCGCCGATCCTGCCGAGGCGCTGGAAACCCTCTTTGCCGCAGCGCATGAGGCCGACCTGGTCACGGACGGCATCGTGGCACAGTCGCTGGCCCAGTCCGAGGCGCTCTGGACCCTGCGAGAGCACATGTCCGAGGCAAACCGCCTCGTGGGGGCCGTCTCCAGCCACGACATTTCCGTCCCGCTTGGCGCCATCCCCGAGTTCATCTCGCGGGCCGGTCCGGCGCTGGCCCGGCTGGGGGACTGGCGCATCAACTGTTTCGGCCACGCAGGCGATGGCAACCTGCACTACAATGTGTTCCCGGTCCCGGGCCGGACCAAGGCCGACCATGTCGATCAGCGCGACGCGATCAAGACCTGCGTGCACGACCTTGTGCATGAACTGGGCGGTTCCGTCAGTGCAGAGCACGGCATCGGGCGGCTGAAGGTCGACGACCTCGAACGCTATGGCGACCCGGCCAAGCTCGCCGCGATGCGGACGATCAAATCGGCACTGGACCCGAAGGGCATCATGAACCCGGGCGCGGTCCTGCGGGGCTGATCCCGGCGGGGTCCCGGAGCAGGTCCGGGACCGGGTCGCCCTACTGCGACATCACCCGGAACACGCAGCCGTCAGAGATCAATTCGGGCGGCGTCATGCACAGGCCTTTGGCGACCTGGAAGGCGGCCAGCACCTTGGGGACATAATCCCGCGTCTCGGCATAAGGCGGCACCCCCCCGTGCTGACCGATGGAGTTCTCGCCCGCGTTGTAGCCGGCAAGCACGAGGATCGGATCACCCTCGAACTTCTCCATCAGGAAGTCCAGAAAGGCGACCCCGCCCCGGATGTTCTGAACCGGGTCGAAGGAATCCTTGACCCCGAAGCGCTCGGCGGTGGCCGGCATCAGTTGCATCAGCCCTTGTGCGCCCGCCTTGCTTTGCGCCCTGGGCGCGCCGGCGGACTCCACGGCGATCACCGCCAGGGCAAAGGCCGGCGAAACGCGGGTGCCCACTGTCTCCCGCAGAAGGTCGACGCCGTGGACCTGCGCGATGTCCTGCAGCGCCTGCAAGCGCGGGCCGCCGACGCTCTGCCCCTCGGGGCCCTTGGTCAGCGTGGCCAGCGCGGGGGCCAATCGTCCCGGCCCGGTGGCCGTAGCCTCGGGCGACACGGCGGTCCAGAACCAGGAGTAGCTGCCCAGCGGGACTGAAGGCACGGCAGCCAAGGCGGCGGTTGCCTGCGGTGCCGCGGTCGGCGCCTTTGCGGGAGCAGAGGGCAGCGGCGGCGCCACAGCCGGGTTGGCACGCGGTGCGATCTGGACAGTGATGCGCTTCTTGACCCCGGCCTTGGGGGGTGTCACCCGCTTGAAAGTGAAATCCTGAACCGGTGCCCCGGTCCCATCCTGTGCCTGGGCGCCCTGCGCACAGGCCAAACTGGCCGCAATTGCGGCGCAAATCAGCATTCTGACGACCATGGGCCTGCTCGATCCCCGTTTTTCGGTCTGACTTTTCCACAGTCTCGCACAATCCGCGGAATTTATCCATCAGTGTTGCGAAAGGCCGAACCGGCGCCTTCGAAAGCGGGCATTCCAGGGCCGAAATTAACGGTCTGGACATCCAGAAAACAGAATTTTTTGAAACCAATACAAGTACCTATATGGATTCTCTCAAAAATCCGACCCGGCTGCAAAATCAATCCATTCGAGCCACACTCTCGCCCCAAACCAACTGCTTAATAAGTTCATACCGACGAGGGACAGGGCAAGGTGAGAGAGGCCCGCAACGCCCAAGACGGTCGCTGAAAGCAAAGCAAGATATCTACGGAGAGAGACCAATGATCAACTTCATCAAGAACTTCC
>NZ_JARAMO010000153.1:0-5660 GCF_028807275.1 Mameliella sp. AT18 | reverse complement strand
TCCAGCAGCAGCACCTCGGGCGACATGGCGAGGACCGTGGCGAGGGTCACGAGGCGTTTCTCGCCGCCCGACAGTTTATGCGTGACACGGTCGCGCAGGTGCAGCAGGTCGAGCACCATGAGGGTCTGTTCGACCACGGCCAGCGCCTCGTCCCGGCTCTTGCCCAGGTTCAGGGGGCCAAAGGCCACGTCCTCGGCCACGGTGGGACAGAACAGCTGATCGTCGGGGTCCTGGAACACCAGCCCGATGCGGCGGCGGACCTCGTGGAAGTCCTTTTCGCGGCTGCGGGCCCGGTCGAAGATGGTGACCGTGCCAGAGGTGGGCCGTTGCAGCCCGAGGATCATCCGCAGAAGCGTCGACTTGCCGGCGCCGTTGGGGCCGGTCAGGGACAGCCGCTCGCCGGGGCCAAGGCGCATCGAGGCGCCGTTCAGCACCGGGGGCTGGCCGGGATAGGCAAAGTGCAGATCGTCCAGTTCGATCATCGCAGCGTCAATTCCAGTGTCAGCAGCAGGGTGAAGGTGCCGAAGAGAACCAGCGCAAAGAGCGCGTCGGCACGGGTACAGCGGAACTCTTGCAAAAGCACGATCCGGCCCGAGAATCCACGGCATTTCATCGCGCCCAGCAGGCGTTCGGAACGCTCGATGGCGCGCACCATCATCATCCCGACCAGGTAGCCGAAGCTGCGGTAGCTGTGCCAGTTGGTGCCGGGGCGAAAGCCGCGCACCTTCATCGCGGCGCGCAGGCGCAGGTATTCCTGGCGCAGCACCTCGACGTAGCGGATAGTGAACATCATCAGGTGCACCAGGGTTTCCGGGGTCTTCAGGCGGTAGAGCGCGTGGCCCAGCGTCACCGGCTCCATCGTGCCGACGAGGGTGATGAGGGCGAGGACCACGGCATTGGCGGTCAGGCCGATCTGGATGGCGCGGGCAAACCCCTGCCAGGAGGCAGGATAGCCCCAGAGGG
This sequence comes from Mameliella sp. AT18, assembly GCF_028807275.1. Classification (NCBI taxonomy): domain Bacteria; kingdom Pseudomonadati; phylum Pseudomonadota; class Alphaproteobacteria; order Rhodobacterales; family Roseobacteraceae; genus Antarctobacter; species Mameliella sp. AT18. Next base: position 4,697 of record NZ_JARAMO010000153.1, on the reverse strand, counting down.
TGAAGATCGGGTCGCCGGGCACGGTGAAGGGCAGGAGCAGCAGCATGAAGAGGATGAACCCGTCGACCATCGCGACACGTTTCAGCGTCCTTGCCGGGGGCAGGCGCGACAGCGCCAGCAGGGTCAGGGACAGGGCCAGCGCGGCGGTCAGCGCGACCAGGTTGTCCAGCGCCACCACGAAGACGCCATAGGCGATGGCGGACAGGATGCGCACGCGCGGGTCCAGCGCGGCGATGGGGCCGGGGCCGCGGCGGGGGCCGTCACCGGGCAGGGCGGCGCTGGTGTTCGACAGGATATGCGTCACGCCCCGGCCTGCGATTTGAGCTGGCGCCGGGCGGCGATGTAGAAACCCAGCCCGAACAGCCCGAGGATATAGCCCATGCCGCCTAGGATGGTCTGCAGGTCGTTCTTTTCGCGGTAGGCGGCGATCTCGCGGCGCAGGGGGCGCATCTCGTCGCGGACGATGCGGGCGATCTCGGTGCGGTCGGCATCCGAAAGCGCGAGGCCGGGGGCGGCGGGTGCCGTCGTGGGGGCGGGCGCCGCAGGTTCCGGCGCGGCGACGCCAAGGATGCGGGCGACCTCTTCGGCAGGCATGGTCACATTGGCCAGGTGCCCGGCGCCGAGGTCCGAGCGGAAGGTATGGGCGACGGGTTCGGTCGGCGCGAAGATGAAAAACCCGTCGGCGTCGGTCACGGTCTCACCCAGCAGCGTGCCGTCGGGACCATAGACCTCGACCGGCTGGTCGGTGGCCATGTCGCCGTTGGAAAAGCCGATTTCGCCCTCGATGGCGCTGCCAGAGGGGAAGACGGCGGCGATGACCTTGTGTGCCAGTGCCGGGACGGGCAGGGCCAGCAGGCAGAGGACAAGCGCCAGCCGGATCATGCCTCGGCCTCCTTCATCGACAGGAAAAGGTCCGGTTTGACCTTGCGCGCCAGCAGGACCGCAAAGCCGGTCAACAGGCCCTCGATGACCATGATCGGCAGGTGGGCGACAAAGACAAGGTGCGCGACGGCGAGGAATTCGTCGCCCGAGAACATCAGCGAGAGGGCCACGAAGAGCGTCGTCAGGGCGGTGGCGCAGGCCCCGCCGATGCCGCCCCAGATCGCCGCCCCGACAGGACCGCCGCGCAGGATCAGCGGGCGGAAGACCAGCCCGACGAGGACCGCCGCAAGGGCAATGTTGACGGTGTTCACGCCCAGCACGGTCAGCCCGCCAAAGCCGAAAAAGACCGCCTGCAGCACCAGGCCGACGAACAGCGCCGGGAAGGCGGCCCAGCCGAGGATCAGCCCGGCCAGACCGTTGAGGATGAGATGCACCGACGACGGACCCACGGGCACATGGATCAGCGAGGTCACGAAGAAACTGGCCGAGAGCACGCCTGCCGCCGGGATACGGTCCAGCGGCAGGGCGCGCAGACCCAGGGCAATGCCGCCCGCCGCCGCCACGGCGCCGCCGATGACGACCGGGTTCGAGAGGGCTCCGTCGACGATGTGCATCTTGGGTTACTCCAGTTCCCAGGCGCGGATCCAGAGGACTGCGTCCTGGCTCAGCTCCTTGCCCTCATGCTCGGTCGCCGGACCGGACCCGAGGGCGGCAAAGCCCCAGTACCCGGCCTTGGGGATGCCGAAGGTGAAATAGCCGTTGGCGTCCGAGATCGCCACGACGGCCCCTCCGGGCGGCGGGCTGGCCACGGGGGCGGTGGCGGCGGATCCGTCCATGTCCGGTTCGGCCGCCATGTACTCGATCTCGATTTCCGCGCCGGCGACGGGTTCACCATCGGCCAGCACCTGCCCGGTGAAGGTGGACCCGGCGATGATGTTGTAGGGCTTGTTCAGGGGCAGGATCTCGGTGGGCAGGCCCACGGGCGCCATCCAGTCGGTCGGCAGCGTGTTGCGGTTCAGCACGGACTTGGTGAACTGCTGGATGTACTTGTCCTCGGATTCCTCGAAATAGGGCTGGGGCACCGTCACCAGCACATAGTCGCCAGACCGTTTCACCGGGACCGAACCCAGGAAGGCGGCAGCGGAATTGCTGGCGCCGGTAAAGGTGATCGGCTGCAACGTGTCCATCAGGTCGGTCTTTTCGCCGCGATGGATGACATAGAACTCCTGCGGGCGCTCCAGGTCCATAACATGGCCGTTTTCGAAGGGGTGCCAGAACACCAGCTTGACCGGCACGTCACCGGGACGGTCGATCAGCGCGTCGGTGGTGTATTCCAGCAGGAAATGCGCGGGTGCCGCCGTGGGCAACGCCAGGAGCGCGCCAACAAGGGCCTGTTTTCCGAGGGTAAAAAAAGTCACTGATATCGTCCTTGTCCAGTCTGCGCCATCCCCGGCGCAATGCGGTGGAGACGTGGGACAAGGCGGCCGGGGTCCGAACAGGACACAGGCCAGACGCTCACCCCGACGTCCGGTGGAGCCGTGGCCATCTGGGCCGCGGGTGTCCGGCAGGTCTCCTGACTCGCGGGTCGTTGCCTGGGCCTGCCTTCCCGGATTGCTCCAGTGGCGTCTTGGCCCGGCTCTCCGCTTACAGTTGCGGGGGCAGTTGCCGGATTGGCGCGGATGCGCCGCACGGCATTCCCTCTTTCCCCCGGAAAGTCGCCTTTCCGGGACCGGTCACGGTTCTGTGTGTGACAGGTTCGCCAATGCGGGGCAATGGTCAAAGTGACATGCGCGGTCCCTCGTTCGGGTAGTTGGTTGACGGAACCGAGTCGGTGGCGGATAGCTGTCACAAAGCCGCTATCGCTAACGGGAGGACTGGGGCATGAAACGGTCACGCATCAACGCCATCATGACGGAGGCGGACGAGATGATCCGTCGCCACGGGTTCACCCTGCCGCCCTTTGCGCAATGGTCGCCAGAGGCCTTCGTGGCGCAGGCGGGCGCGGCGCGGCATGTCATCGACTCTCGTTGTGGTTGGGACATCACCGACTATGGCGCCGGGCGCTATGACGAGATGGGGCTGTTCCTGTTCACCCTGCGCAACGGGCTGCTGTCGGACCTGACCTCGGGGCGGGGGATGTGCTACGCGGAAAAGCTGCTGATCTCGAAACAGGACCAGCTTTCGCCGATGCACACCCATGTCATCAAGGCCGAGGACATCATCAACCGGGGCGGCGCGACACTGGTGGTGGAGCTGTACGGATCTGACGACCAGGGCAATTTTGCCGAGGATCGCGGCGGCACCGTGATGTGTGACGGGATCGTGCACGACTATGTGGCGGGCGAAAAGCTGCAACTGGCGCCGGGCGAAAGCGTGACCCTGCGGCCCGGCGACTGGCACGCCTTCTGGGGCGAGGGCGGCGACGTGCTGATCGGCGAGGTCAGCACCGTGAACGACGACGAGACCGACAACATCTTTCGTGAACCGATCGGGCGCTTTTCCGACATCGAAGAGGACGAGGCGCCGCTGCACCTGCTGGTCAGCGACTACAAGGCCTGGCTGGGGGCCTGAGGCCGGGACTTGCCAATGCGGGAGGCGGGCGCCACTCTGCGCCCGTCGGCAAGAGGGGGCAGGACATGCTGAGACGGGCACTAGGACAGGGCGGGCCGGAGGTATCGGCGCTGGGCATCGGGGCGATGTCCTTTGCGGGCTTTTACGGCGCGGTGAGCGAGGACGAGAGCCACGCGGTGCTGGATGCGGCGCTGGACGCCGGGGTCGATCACATCGACACCTCGAACGTCTATGGCATGGGCAAATCCGAAGAGATCATCGGCAGCTTCCTGAAACGCTACGCGGGCAAGGGCGGCACCCCGTTCCGCATCGCCACCAAGGCCGGGATCACCCGCGACCCGGACACGGGCGCGCGCATTTTCGACAATACCGCCGCCCACCTTGAAGCGGAGCTGGACAAGAGCCTGCAACGGCTGGGGCTGGAGCGGGTCGACCTGTTCTACGTCCACCGCCGCGATCCCCGGATCGAGATCGAGGAGGTGACGGAGTCGCTGGCGGCGCTGATCCGCAAGGGCAAGATCGCCTCTTTCGGCTATTCCGAGATCGCCCCCACCAGCCTGCGCCGCGCCGCCGCCGTGCATCCGGTGGCCGCCGTGCAATCGGAGTATTCATTGCAGACGCGCCTGCCCGAGATGGGCCTGTTGCAGGCCTGCGAAGAGCTGGGCACCGCGCTGGTTGCCTTTTCGCCGGTGGGGCGGGCGCTCTTGTCCGATACGCCGCCGACGCCGGAACGGGTGGCGGCGGCGGCGTTCCTCAAGGTCAATCCGCGCTTCATCGGCGGCAACCTGGAACGCAACATCGCCGCCAGCCACGGCTTGCGCGACCTGGCCGCAGAGGCGGGTTACGCCACGGCGACGCTGGCCATCGCCTGGGTGTTGTCGCAGGGGCGGACGGTGCACGCGATCCCCGGCACCCGCAGCCCGGGGCACCTGCACGAACTGGTGCGCGGGGCCTCGATGATGCTGGGCGACGACCTCAAGGCCGAGATCGAGCGCCGCCTGCCGCTGGGCTGGGCGCATGGGTCGCGCTATTCGGCAGAGCAGTGGATCGGCCCGGAATCCTATGGCTGAGCCCGGCCTTCCCAAACACGAGGACAGTTGACATGGATTACGTTTTCCCGCCCGCGCCGCAGGCCGGTGCCGCCGTCGCAGGCAGCGCGGCGCGTTTCCCGGTGCGCCGGATCTTTTGCGTCGGGCGCAACTATGCCGCCCATGTGCGCGAGATGGGCAAGGACCCGGACCGCG
>NZ_JARAMO010000152.1:0-2238 GCF_028807275.1 Mameliella sp. AT18 | reverse complement strand
ATCAAGGAGGTCATGGCCGAGGCCAAGGGCCGCGGCTACGACACCAAGATCCTGAAAAAGCTCATCGCCCTGCGCAAGCGCGACCCCGACGACATCGCCGAGGAAGAGGCGTTGCTGGACATGTACAAAGCCGCGCTTGGCATGAGCTGACCCGCCATCCCCACCCAGAAAGGAAATCCTATGACGACGCTCGAAGATCTCCGGAACGCCCGCCAGGCGGAACTGCGGCTGGCGCAGGCACAGGTCGCCCTCTGCGACGCCCTCATGAAGCACGCCCGCACGCTGGAGGCCGACCGGCTGGCAATGGACGTCGAGACCGACAGCAAGGGCAAGCTGTCGATCATGCTGCGCCTGGACAACACCAGCGGACCAATCAGCGCCCCAGCCGCCACAAAGCCCGGCGACTGGACCGACGACGAGGACATGACCCTGCTGGCCGAGGCCGAGAAAGGCACGCCGGTCAAACAGATCGCGGCCAAGGTCGGGCGCAGCTGGCAGGCCGTGGCCAAGCGGCTCAAGACCCTGAAACAGGCGCAGGACGAAGAGAGCGGCGAACCGGAGGCCACGCCTGCCTCCGCGCCTGCGGCATCGCCCACCGCAACCACCCGCGACCCCGGCGAAACCGGGTTGGCCATTTCCCTCGACGGCCTCGGCACGATCCGCGAAAAGGCCGCCGAACGCCGGATGCGGGCCATCGGCTACCCGGCCCCGCACAGCCCGCAGTCGGATCTGAAACTGGTCGAATCCATCATGCGCGGCGATGGCATGAGCCTTGCCGCCAATACGGCAGGCATCGAAAAGGACGCCGCCGGCAAGCGCTGGAAGGCGCTGATGCCCGAGGTGACGATCGAGAACCAGACGGCCCTGCTGACCGTCCTGCGCCTGCGCGATGAACTGGACCGCGCCAGCGGCCAGGCGGCGTGATGCACCCGCTGCGCGTCCTCATCGGATGCGAGACATCCGGCATCGCCCGGCGCGCCTTTGCCGCGCGCGGGCATGACGTCTGGTCCTGCGACATCGAACCGGCCGAGGACGGCAGCAACCGGCACCGCATCTGTGACATTCGCGACGGCATCCTGACCGAGGGCTGGGATCTGCTTGCCCTGATGCACCCACCTTGCACCCGGCTTTGCCGCTCTGGCCGCCGGTGGATGAGCGGGGCAGGCAAGTGGACTCCACCCAAACGCCTGCCGCAGGGCCGCAGCTGGGCCGACATGCGGGCCGAGTTCGAAACCGGGGTTGAGGTCTTCACCGCCTGCTGGGCCGCGCCGATCCCGCGCGTGGCCATCGAGAACCCGGAAATGAACGACCTGGCGCGCGACCGCATGCCCGCAGACCTGCCCGCGCCTCAGATGGTGCAGCCGTTCTGGTTCGGTGAACCCGCCTACAAATCCACCGGATGGTATCTGCGCGGCCTGCCTGAGCTGGTCGAGACCGACCGCCTGCCCGAGCCGGAACGCGGCTCTGACGAATGGAAAGCCTGGAACAAGGTTCACCGGATGCCACCCGGCCCCGAGCGCGCCCGCCTCCGCAGCCGGTCCTTCCCCGGCATGATGATCGCCGCCGCAGACCAATGGGGCGGCTATGCCCTCGCACAGGAGACAGCAGCATGAAACTCGGGCAGCAACAATCCAGCCACGTCGGGCACGGCACTGAACGCGGCGCTTTTCGTCAAGCCGTGATCCGGATGGACCATGAGCAGTTCGCCAGCGTTCGCGGAAAGGCTGAGCGGGACGGCACAAGCCTCGCAGAGGCGATACGCACCCTGATCGAATGGGGCCTTGAAGCCGAAGAGACCGCAGAATGACCGCCCGCATCCAACTGTCCCGCGCCAAGGGCTGGCGGATGCCAGTGGACACCGTGAAGGTTGACCGTGCGACCCGCTGGGGAAACCCGTGGAAGGTGGGCGCACCGGGAGAGGTGCACTTTCACCTGTTGGGCGCGCTGCGGACCCAGCCTGTGACCGCAAATCTGACGGCGACCGAGGCCGTCGATGCCTATGTCTGCTGGCTAATCGGCTACTCGATCCCGCGCAACCTGCGCCCGGCCTACGTCTCTCAGTCCGGAGATCGGGCATTCTGGGACTACATGGCCGCGCTGCGGCGGACAATCTTTTCCCACATCCACATGCTGCGCGGCAAAGACCTCGCCTGCTGGTGCAAACCCGGCGCCGCTTGCCACGCTGACGTCCTGCTGGCCCACGCCAACTGCGACCCCCGCCAGATGACCGACACCCTG
>NZ_JARAMO010000151.1:0-14738 GCF_028807275.1 Mameliella sp. AT18 | reverse complement strand
TCGAACCTACGACCAATTGATTAACAGTCTGAGATTGCGAGCAAATCATGGTCCATTTGGCCTCATTCGGGGCGTACGACCCCTTGAAAACATAGCAATATCATCCCGGTAGCACCATCCAGGCCCACCTGGATCAATCGCAAACACTGTACTCGGGACTGTACTTTCCATGACCATATTCAAATTCACCGAGGCCCGTATCAGGGACCTCCCACTTGGCTCGGGCATCCATCGGGACACCGATGTGAAAGGGCTGATGTGCATCTGCCATAAGACCTGCAAGACCTTTGCCGTGCAAAGCGACGTCCGCCGGGAAAAGCGGCACGTTCGAACTGTGAGGGTCAAGATCGGACGGGCTGACCATATCCGACTGGCCGAGGCCAGAAATGAGGCCCGAATACTCATGGCCACGATCCAGTCCGGCGTTGATCCAACAGCGGGTCCGGAGTCCACCGGCATCACGTTAGAACAAGCCTTGAAAGAACACCTGAAGGAGCGGGAGCTTTCTGATGCCACGCTCAGGAATTACCAGTACCATATGGACAACTACCTTAGGCGTCTTCGGCGTCGTGCCGTGGCTGACATTACGCGTCAGGACTGCCGAGAGCTTATGGATCAGCTCACAAAGCGTCACGGCAAGACCACGGGTGGTTCGGTCATGCGCACCGTTCGAGCTCTTGTGAATACGGCCCGCCGCCATGACGAAACGATTGGGGCAAATCCCGTTGATGCCCTTCGTGTCCCTGCAACCCCCAAGCGGGAAGTCGGGGAATTGGACATGGCCGATTTCTGGTCCACAACCGAAGCCATGTCTCCCTTAATGCGTGACCTGCAACGGACGTTCCTTTTGACGGGTGCACGGAGAACTTCCCTGCTTGGTGTGAAATGTGCCGACTTCGATGCCGAGGCTGGCGTGCTGACTTTCACCCACATGAAAACGGGTGGAGCTTGGTCCTTCCCAACTGGCCGCTGGTTGACCGAAACCTTGAAGGCCAGAATGGCAGAGGACGAGCCTCTCAGCTCGCCCTGGCTTTGGCCGTCACCAGGGTCAGCCACAGGCCACGTTGCCGAGCCGAAGCGGGCTGGTGTTCCGTCTCCCCACGCACTTCGCCACCATGCCAGAACGATGATGATTGCCGCTAGTGTGCCATACGCAGAAGGGGCGCTTCTGTTGGGGCAACGGCTTCCAGGCGCCTCTGGCGGGTATGTGCACCAGACGCATTTGGTTGAAGCCCTTCGGCCCCATGCACAAGCCTTAGAGGATATGGTCTTGGCCAAGGCTGGTGTTGCCTGAATGATGGTACGATGCCTTAACACGTTGGCATATCGAGACCTCGCAAGCTGATAACCTGATTTCATCGCTGTCCATTTGGACGCACTTGGATATTGGAGTTATCAGCATGAGCAATCCACAAACTGACACCCCTTGGATGACAACCGAGGCCGCTGCCAAATACCTTTCGGTCTCGCCTGGCACCATGCACAATTGGCGTAGCAAGGGCACTGGCCCGTCTTACCGGACCGTTGGCCGAATTGTCCGTTATCACCGTGACGACCTGGATGCCTTCATGATGTCGGGGGCAGCGTAATGCGAACGATCACAGTCACCCAGCACCGAGACCCGGTGCCGGATTATTCCGACGAAGAAGACCGGTACGAGATGGCCAAGATGCTCTTGCAAGAGGCCAAATTGGACAGCACCGATCCGGTTGAGCAGGTGATTGAGGCCAGTTGGGCTGCGGGCTTCAACGGCTTTGACGATGCCTGTCTTCGATTGCTTGCCGAGTTTCTGGGTCTTTTCCCGATTGATTGGGTTGAAGATATGCAGGGGAAAATAACCGTTCAATTCGGCACCGCTTTGGATGCGATCAACTCGAATGCAGACAACGTGAATTTCTGGGAAAACGGATATTTGCGGGACGAAGCCGCAAGGCGTGAGCCGAACAGGTGGCGTGTCCATGAGGCGGAACTGGCAAAACAATTCCACCAGCATTTTACCTAAGGCCAACGGTCAGCTTCAAGGGTGAAGTTAAAGGTTTCCCTACGCCAGCGTTCGTTGCGTGCGGGTCAAGTGTTGGTATGCGGGGGAATTTGGGCACGGTATTGTTCTGATCGATAGACCGGATTGCCACAGCCGCCTAGCAGGACAATCCGGTCGATACTTTAGCATATAGGAGGCCTGCCATGCCTGAAAATGAAGATAACGCCCTCAAGCCTTCTGGCACACCATTGAAAGACCTTCTGACGACGAAGGAAGCCGCAGCCTTGACCGGGCATCCGGCAACCACGCTGATGGCCTTTCGCAATCGCCGCAACAACACCAAATACAAGAGTGCTGGTCCTGATTTCGTAAAGATTGGGACAGCCGTTTTCTATGAACGTTCTGTGATTGAGGCCTACAACGCGAATCGTGCGGGGGCTTGAAATGGGTGTTCATACCGATGCGTCGCAACTGACGCCCTTGCTGGCCAGTGGATACCAGCTCCTCCCTTTGCATAAGTTCTCGGCCGAAGATGAGGTCAAGGGCAAGCGACGTAAACGGGGCAAGTCCCCGATCGATAGCAACTGGATGAAGCGTCCCTATAAATCTCAAGACCAAATCAAGCACATGGAGGCGGGGAACAACGTGGGCGTTCGTCTGCGACCCTTTGAACTGGTCTTGGATGTGGACCCTCGGGGCTTCCCCGAAGGTGAGACACTTGCCACGGACAATCCATTCAAACGGCTCTGTGCAGACGTTGGCCTGAACATCAATGACTATTCGACCGTTGAGACCGGCTCTGGTGGCCTCCACATCTATATGACCAAGCCAGAGGCTATTTCCACCCGAGACAGTCTCAACGACCAATATCCCGGCGTCGAATTCAAAACGGTTGGTCGGCAAGTCGTCGCTCCGGGTTCGATCCACCCCGATACCTTGAAGACATATGTCTGGAAGGCTGGTACGCCCGAACTGGATGCTCTCGGTGCCGAAACTGCACCCAAGGCTCTTATCGATTTGATCCGAAGACCGTCAGGCAGCGTTGCAACTGGCGGGGGAGAGCACGATCAGGAAGAACTGGCTCAGATGCTTGAACATTTGGACCCAGCCGACTTTTCAGACCACGACGATTGGCTCGCTTTGATGCAAGCTTGCCACCATGCAACAGCAGGGGATGGGCGTCAGGAGTTTGTAGACTGGTGCACTCAGGACCCCGCATATGCGGATCACGGCACCCTTATCGGCATCCGATGGGATAGCCTTCACGCCGACAATGACGGCAATCGCATAACCTTCCGCACACTGCATAAACTGCTGCGTGATGCCGGGGCCGAAGACGCCATTCCCAGAACGCCGGCAGCAGATGATTTCGACGACGACCTGGAGGACCTGGCTACAAACGCACTACCTGCTCCCAAAAGGCGGCGGGTGCATGAAGGTGGTTTGATCGTCAACAAGAAGACCGGCGAAGCCCCCGACACACCCAAGAATGCCCTAAAGGCAATTACCGGCTCCAAGCTTGATCCAAGGTTTGACGAACTCAAGCAGCGGGTTGTTCTGATGGGTGAATTGCCCTGGGGTGAAGGCTATGGTCGTGTGCTGACTGACAAGTTGCTCTTGCTGGCCCGCACGTTCTTGATGGAACAGCACCAGCGTAAGGACTACCAGCCGTCGAAGGAAAACGTGCAGGATGCAATCACAACGGTTGCCTATTTCTACAAGTTCAACCCGATCTTGGACTATCTGGATAGCTTGACCTGGGATGGAACCAACCGGGTAAAAGACCTCTTCACAGACGCCTTTCAATGTGGTCGGGACGATTACACCGAAGCCGTCTCACGCTGCTTTATGGTCGGGGCCGTGGCTCGTCAAAGGCAACCGGGCTGCAAGCTGGACACGATGCCAGTCATCAAGGGGCCTCAAGGCTCTTTGAAATCTACGGGCATTCGGGACCTGTTTTCCCCGGATTGGTTCAGTGACGCAGAGCTTGGTGATCTTCGAAACAAAGATGCAGCTATGAACCTGGAAGGTGTCTGGGTCCACGAGTTTGCCGAATTGGCCGGTCTTCGGGCAAGTGACATGGACGTACTCAAAGCATTCATGTCCCGAGCCACAGACAGGTATCGGACCCCCTATGGTCGCAACACCGAGGATCATCAACGCCGTGTGGTATTTGCGGGCACTGTGAACGAAGGCGGATACCTTAGCGACCCAACGGGTGCACGGCGTTTCTGGCCGTTGGAAATGGCCTCTGGGTCCAGGGTTGATCTGGGCTGGATTGCCGAGCATCGGGACCAGCTCTGGGCCGAAGCAGATGCGTTGTTCAAATCGGGCATCGGTCACGTTTTGCCTGAACCTTTGTGGTCGATGGCAGCAGAACGCCAGGCAGACGAAACGGTTGATGATCCTTGGGTTGATAAGCTGGCTGAAATGCTCAGCAACCGGCAATCGGATAGGCAGGCCTTTGAGGCTGGCACGGGTGACTACGCTGAGGAAATGATCGATGGGGAGCGGGTTGCCTCTCCGTTGCGTGAGCCTCCCCCCGCCGGCAAGGTGCATACCCAGGACCTACTCAGCTATCTTTGCTTGGAAAGCGACCGGCAGAATAAGGGCCATGCGCAGCGCATAAGGCGGGCCATGGAGGTACTTGGCTGGAAGCACAGACGGAGCGTTAGGTTGGGTGGTCGTGTTTCGGCAGGGTATGTCCGAGCCGATGGGTGATGCTCTGGCAATCGGAGCGTATCAATTCGGTCACGGCGTAGACGGTCGTAGATCTTCGTTGATCTTAAGCCGTGGCTCTAAGGCCTTGTTTTGGAAGGCTTGTAGACGATGTAGATCATGTAGATCTTAAAGCTGTATATCTTGGTAGAATAAGCCGATTAGGCATAGGGCACGGACCAGGGCACAGGGGCAATATGCAATCCGGATATATATAGCGAAAACGGTCTACGACGATCTACATTGTCTACAAGGCTATAAAAACAATGCGTTACGTAAAGCCCCAAAAAATGCTTTGTAGACGTAGAATTCCTCCCGCTTGGAAGACCAGGACTGCACAACGTTGTGAGCCGGCACACTCCCTTGTAAATCGCTGGCATACGGCTCCAACGGAACACGACATTCTGACCTCGAACGGCAACGAGGATGCTGTCCGTGAAAAAAACGAAGCCATCAGCCCGCACAGATAGGCCGGCCCAATGATACTGAATTGGGCGTTCTGGCGTCTGGGGCGTGAATGACTTCAAGGGCTTAATCGGCACCTTCCTCAGCCAAGCACAGTGATGAAGACAGAATAGGCACCCAAATGAGCTTGATGAGGATGAACCGGATCAAACCGGCCAGTGACCCGCGGATGCCTTCCAAGATTGCAGCAATCACCCGCCCCATCTACGGCGAGAAGGGGGACGAGTTTCTGCTCTATCTCCGTCAGTTCGGCCACATCACCTATGCGGCCAACATGACTGGCTTGACCCGGCGGACCTTCTATGACCGGCGTGCAAAACATCCTGACTTTGCGGAGGCTTGGGACGAGGCCCTGGCAGCTTTCGAGGAAGAATTGACCATGCGAGTGGTCCAGACGGCCTTGGAGATGGGGACTGGCAAATGGGTTCAGTGTTTCGATCCTGAGACGGGTGAACCCGAGTTGGACGACGACTTCGAGCCGGTTTACCGCTTCGAGACGGCCAGCGTCGATCCCCGTGTCCTGAACAAGCTCCTATCCCTGCGGATGAGTTCCGTGGATGGACCTGCCCAAACCAATGTCCAGATCAACAATTCCACGAGCGTTCAAACCTCCTTGCCAGCCAAACCAAAGCTGGTTCAGCCGGAAGGGGCTGTACGGAGGCCCGTGGTGACCGAAACAGTCTCGGGTAAGCGACACGATACGATCGACGCCGAAGTCGTCCAGGGGACGCCACAGGAGACCGGGGGAACATCTGATGACTGACCATTCGTCCCAAATCACGTTCGTGCGGCCCGGAGGTGTAGCTACCAAGGTCTTTGCCGATGGCGCCGAAACCATGCGTGTTTGCCTCGGCTATCTGCACGATCCTGACGATGGCGTGTTGGCCGAGATGAATGCCAACCGCGATCCTGTTCCCTGGCAATCCGCCAAGGTGAGAGACGAAGCAATCGGGGCAGTCGAGAGACGCAAGGACCTTGAGGATGAAACCCGCACTCAATTGGTCGAATGGATCGTAGCCACGCCCTATTTTGAGGACCACTAACTATCGAAGGCAAGTCGCACCTTCCTTCGTTTAGAACGTTGACCTAACTTGGAATTCAGGGTGTGCTGTGGGGCGAAGTGAAAGATCGTCAGTAGCCCAGACCAAGTTGTGTTGCGAGATGTGCAAAAGTTCACTTCCTGCTAATGATTGCAATGTGTTGAGAGCCTTTAGGCCCTGTGCGATAGTCTCAACCAAAAAAAGTGGGTTCTTTTTGATGAGCACTTCAACCAACGAGGACCTTAAGTCCCAGTATCTCAGCTTGCTTGACGAGGAGCGTAAAGAGCAAGTTTATCAAGACTTTATTGAGCAGCATACAGGATTGATCCCGCGGATGTTCGTGCAAAACCACGGCGTTCATTTTGGACTCGTTCTTCGAAAATTGCCATTTGGCGCCGATTACAAATCAGATTTCTTCTTTTTCTCGAAAAGCAGCATCGATTGGCACGCTGTCCTCATTGAGATAGAGAACCCGTCTTCCCGATACTTTAAGCCCAATAGCAACGAAATCAGTTCGGAATTTCAGAAAGCCATCCACCAGATAAAGACTTGGGAGGCTTGGCTAAATGACCAAGCCAACGCAGCTGGATTTCTAGCATCGTTGATGCGCACTGCAAGTTCCAGCGCACATGGCAAGACACCCCACTACGTTCAAGTTTGTATTAGTACATGGGCGCAGAGCCGAAATCGAAAATAGTCTGCAGCGAAAGCAACTGATTAAGTCGTATGAAACCCCCAACTTCAAGATCATGTCATTCGACAGTCTGGCGGAAAACTTGAACGGAAATTGCGCTTTGAATATCGGGGTGCGTCACAACGAGTTTATCGATGTTATTGGCGATGAAATCTGTGATGGCCAAATGGTAGCATGGATGGAACCTACGCATTTACGGGTGAGCAAGGCATTGCATGACGTTTTGAAGGCAGGTTCTGTCGCGCCAAAACAAGTGTCGATGCGAAACGGAAAACCCGTTGATACTTGGGTCAAGGCATCTGAAACCATTAGGGTACGGAAGTGAGCGTCAAGCCAACGATCAGTATCGGGCGATAACTATAGTCGTTGCAGTTCTCGGTACAGTACTTGGTGTCACCGCTGGAATCCAAGTATTTGATTTCAAATTTATCTTTGGGGAAGGCTCTATTGATCCAATGTCAGAGGGGTAGCTTGCTGGCTTACTTGCCTTCGAGATAACGGCACGATGGCCTAGACGCTAATGACGCCCGAGAACCCCGAATGAGTGAACCAGAGACACGTCCAATTCCGCCCTTGCCTGCGCATCGGTATTACAAAACGCAGGAGCTTGCTGACGCACTGGTGGCGGAAGCGCTGGATGACTTTCCACCGCTTCCCAATTCTACCATGAGGGCAAACACAGTCCGCCTGCTGGCTGGCATGTACTACGTCCACGGAAGCATGGCCTTCCCCCGCGGATGGGTGACACCGGCAATGCAAGCCTTCATCGAAAGAGGTATTGATTGTCCCAACGCAAGATGTTGGCGGTCTTATCGGTCTGACCTGAAAGACAACCCTGGTCAGTTTCTGAATAATCCCGGCGTTCCAACCGATCTTCTCCGTCAAATGGAACTCGACCTCATGGGCGCGACCTGAGCCAGCATTTCACGTTCGGTAGCCAAACGCTGGTCCCCCATGCCGGACAGAAGCGGCATCGTGTGATCGTGCCAGGCAGTTTCCTCCTTTTCTTGTCTGGGCAAAATACGGACGGCTGAGGCGCTTTGGCGGTTTCGACCTTGGCCGTCCGCTCCCCGACGACAACGAACCGAGGATGCTATGGACAAGAACGAATTGGACAAACGGATTGCCGAATTGAAAGCTGAGCGGGAACGCCTGAACGGGGAACTCGACAAAGCCCGCATCGAAGCCCGTGACGCCATGATTGCGGGGAAGAAACCCGGTGGAACCGCAGCCGCGTTGGCTGAACGGATCGCTATCGTGGACGATGCCTTGGCCGAGCTTCAAGACCGCAGCCGAGGGGCTGCCGAGAGTGCCGAACGGAACAACCGCCGGCGTCGTGCCGAGGCCGCACTTGATGCCACATCAAAGCGGGCCAAACTCGCTGCTGCGGTGGACGAAGCCCTGAATGCCCTGGCGTCTACATGGGATGCTTACGCCGATGCCCTGCGCAAGGACGTTGGGCAGGTTTCGGGTGCCGGTGGCGACCTGACCGCTGTGGAACGGGCACTCACGAACAATCGGGCCGCTGAACCCCTGGTGAAGGCCCTGATCCAGTCTGGCGGCATCAAGCTCGCCCGCACCTTTGGCATCGATACCCCGATCAGGGAACGCCACGCTATTTCTCTCGGCGATGCCGAGGCACGGGTAGCCGAAAGCCTCCGGGTCGAATTGCTCCGCATCAAGGCATCATCCCCGCAACCCTACGTGTCCCGCGAGGCACAAGCCGAACTGGAAAAGATGGAGGCCACACGATGAGTCAGGAAGGACAACGCCACGCCGAAGAACTGGCGCGGCTGGAAGCACGCAAGAAAGACCTAGAAGACGCTTTGATGCGGTTGGCCCGTGATGAAGCCGAAGCCCAGGAAGTCGCTGAACTGGCCCACGAGGTCGAACAGCTTGAAAACGAAGTTGAGTCCGCCCGAGCGGTGGCCAAACGGGCGAACTTGCCCATTGAGGAGAAGACCATGACCAAAGATGTGCGTAAGGCAGCACGGCAGAACCGTGAAGCCGCCGAAACTCAACTCGATACGCTGGCCAAATCGATGCAGCAGGACGGCGAAACCTTCGAGAAAGCCTACCTGCGAGCGCTTGATACTGATATGGGCAAGGCGCTGATGCAGACCCGTGACGATGCTCAGGAACTGGAGCGGGGCGGCATCACCAGCATGGATGTGGCCGACGCACACAAACGCCTGAGCGTCTAAACACCTACAAATTCGGAAGACTATCGGCCCTCGTCATCATTTGGCGGGGGCTTTTTTCGCTTCTTTATGATGAAAAGGTTAACAATTGAGTGCGCCACCAAGACGCTGAGTTAATGTTTAGCGAACATACCCAAGGCTCCAAGAAAAAGGAGACATTGGATGCCCATGAAAATTGAACAAATTACCGATCTTGAGAGCTTTGAGCACATTCGTTTTGTGTTCACGTTGCCTAAGAGTGCTTTGCGAATTAACCCAAATATTATCAAAGGCGTAACATTAGACCTAAGGACAAAATTTGACAGGGAAGAATACTATCTGATGGGCCTGACGCACACACTGACTTCGCAATATGGGGGGCACCTTGGTTCCGCCTTGTTCGAACCGCTTATTGAAAGCATTGCCGAAGAAGAACGTGCTTTTGGCGGCGACGGCATCAGCGAAGAACTCGCCCAAGAAATTCGTCGAGATTTAGAAGTCGCAATACTTGAACGGCACAGTCCTCCTGAAAAAGCTGCATGAGAACTTGAAAGAATGAACCCGTCTGGCCAGTGTCAGGCGGGTTTGGACACCATGAAGCTCGAAATCTGGTTCAAAAACCCTACAAAACAGTACTTCCGCCAGTGCTTGAACGATAAGGCATTGATGTACCACTATTAAATCAAGACCTTAAGGCGCCAGACTCTTTCATTGAATATCAGATGTGAGAGAGTGCTCTACTCGTCTTCGCCAGCCTCCGCATCTGAAGCGGGCTTTTGAATGAGCTCCAACGCAACGGGAATGCCGAACTCCTCCAGTCGTTTGACGGCGGCTTGCAGGCTGACCTTGGAGAAAAACGGCAAACCCAATGATCCGTCTTTGTATGGTTTCCTCATTATGCCGTACACTACCTTGAAGTCTGTTCGAATGGGCTTCTGAGCCGCCATCGGCAAAAGTTCCTCAAACGCCGTGCCGCCTGCCTTTTTGTCGCTCTCACTTTTGACAATTCTACGAAGTTTCACCTTAAAATCGTGATCGGTCAAAAACGCTTCAGCACTCACAACTCCCTGAGACCAGAGATGGCTTATTGATCCGGACGAATGTCCGTCTTTGAGGTGGATGAATTCGCGCGATGCGGAGAAGAAATCGCATGGCTCCAAGTTGCCGTATTTTACCCCTTTCGGGTTGATTTTCTGTTGGTCCAGTTTCAGAAGATCGTCACGTGTATTCACAAGCTCTTCGATTAGAGTTCGTTCGTTCAAGCACGTGGTCGGCCCCACGATATTAACTTTCTCGAGGGCGTCGTAAGCCTCGTCTACTTCGGCCTTGAAATCCTGATCGACACAATACCAGCACCCTGCAAACAGCACGTAATGTTTTTCGTTGCCGTTTTCCCCAAGAGAGGTTTCGAAAATGAAGCAGTCATAAACTTTCCATTTTTGATCGAACTTCTCTTCGTTGTCCTTCTTTGCTGAGATATAGTGCTTTTCTTTGAGCTCGATCACCTCACCGTCAAAATCGCACCGATTTAGTTCATCAACATAATCCTCTATTGAGAGGCTTTCAAAATCGGAGCCGTTACTTCCGAAGCCATTGTAGTGAAGTTGATTCCCCTCAGTGTAATCGACGATTTCTGGAGGCGACATGTGCAGATCGGCGTTCTCTCCCGCTCGCAACTTGTCCAGCGCTTCAAATAGCTTTTCATCCAATTGGGCGATCACGTCCTTTTCGGAGACCATCTGCATGCGATCAACCCACGAAAAATCCGCCTTATAGTCCTCTAGGAGATACATAGCCAGCATTCTGTCACACAACGCTTGTACTTGGTCTGGTTTATCCTTTGCGATTACTTTCAGGGCATCCTTGCCCGCTACAAATTGTGCGAAGTCCTTGTCCTTAGGTGTGCCTGCCGCCACCCTAGCAAGGTCTCGGTACATATCGACACCGAATGCTTGCAAGTCGCTATCCTTGCTGGTTTGAACTCGTTTTTGGACAGTCACGGCATCAGGTGTTGCCGTGTCCAAACTGCGTAGTTGTTCGCGTGAAACAGCATTGAGTGTGACTTTCAGGCCAAACTGCCTAACGAACGCGTCATCATTTAATGCGATGTGCACATGGCCGAAACAGATCGCTAGTATCCTTCCCCCACTTGGCACAAACAGAGCGGCACCAGCACCACTGGCAAAAAGGTCGCCAGGAAGATCAGGGCTGCCGGTTCGAATAAAGTCTGTCCAGCCTGGCGGGTTATTGTAAATTTGACCAACATAGAGGGTCGCGCCGTCAATACTTTCCCAAGGCCGTTGTTCAAGTTCGCGGGGTTCTCCCGGTGCAAAGCTTGGTCCAAATGCGGTTGCTGCGGTTCGTCCTGCTCGGAGTAGGCGCATGTTGAATTGGTAGTGTTTTACTCGCGGCAATGGCGGCCTCCAAATGCTTCGATGGTACCTCGTTGTGCGAAGAATACAATGTGAGATTGAGCAAATTCTACCTGAGAATTAACACTGGCATCTTTCCATGTTTTCAGGGGGGGGGGCGCGGGGAGTCTGCTTCCCGACAACATAGGATCATCAAAGCTGAAAAGGAGACCTGCTATGACCACCTATGTTGCAACTGCCCCTGACGGATCGGAACATACCCGCAAGACGGATCGAACCTATTCTCACGCTGTTCTGCTGGATGGCAAAGACGGCTGGACAGCAGTGGGTTTCTGCGGTCGTCTTGACCTCGCCCAAAAGAAGCAAGGCGAGCATCCGGGCAGTATCTTTGTCGAAGTCAGAGAACTCGGGGCTACCGATGCTGACGAGACCAAGACCGAGGCTGCCGAAGACGCCGAACAGGCCAACCATACGGCGGAGGATGCAGCCGAGACCGACAAGCCGAAGCTGACGATAAGCCGCCTCACTGAAAAGCTGCTGATGGATGAGAATTTGGGTTATGCGGCGATTGTGGATCAGGTTGTGGCCGAGTTTCCCTGTGCCAAGACCACAACACGCTCGGTCGCGTCTGTAGCGGCTGGTATGCGAAAGAAGGGTTTCGACGTCCCAATGCGCCGCAAGGCGAAATCAGAAGGGAACTGACCGTTGGCTCTTGCACCCAACTTATTCGTTGTGTACTTGCCCACAACAGATAAGTTGGGTACGTTGAGGCATGGCAATGAACGGAATCACCCTTAACGAGAAGGAGGCGCGGGAAACACGCGCCCGTATTTCTCGTCTGACCGAGGCACTGAACTCGGAGCACGCGATGGAGCCGGTTGTTGCCGGACTGCCGCCTGAGGTGGTTTCTCAAGTCTCGCGCATGATGAAGGCCGAGCGCGAGCGCCTGACCTACGCGGTCGAGGCCTACGAAGAGGCCAAAGAAACTCAGAAGCCAACGGCACTCAAGAACCTCGTCAACCACGAACCGGGCCTGATGCTGATCGTCGCGAGAATAGCCAACGGTTACTCGCAGAAAGACCTGGCTTGGCGCCTCGGAGTGAAGGAACAGCAGGTCCAGCGTTGGGAAGCTGAGCGATACGCCCAGATCAGTCTCAAGAATTATAACCGTGTCGCGGCGCTGCTCGGTGTTCGCCTGACTGCCGACATGCCCGACCAACCTGCCTTCCGAGGGCTGGACAAAGTGATCGACGGGGTCTCGAGATCGGAAATCAAGAAAATCCTCAAGCATGGACGCGAGAACGGCTGGTTCGCCGAAGACTTCACCGAGGCTGAGCTTCGCCGCTACATCGCCGAGAACCGGATCGACTTCGGAAGCCCGGGGCTTCTCCGAACTGGCCTCAACGTTGTGGATCACACCGAAGACGTCCTGCTCCATGCTTGGCGCGCCAGGGTCACAGCTAGGGCGCGCGAGGCTTTCGCAGGCGTCGAGGACATTCATGAGCCGCTTGAACTCAAGTGGATGCCCGAACTGGTCCGTCTGAGCAATGATCCCCGCGGACCGCTCCGGGCAGTGGAAGTGCTCGCCATTCGTGGAATCGTCTTGATCGTGGAACCGCAGGTCCCTGGCCTTAAGATCGACGGCGCGGCGTTCATCGTGGATGGGAGACCGGTCGTCGGAATGACCGTCAGGACCGACACGGTGGACAACTTCTGGTTCACGCTGATGCACGAACTTGCCCACGTCACGCTTCACTTCTCTACCGGGCTGGCCGTAGGCTTTTACGATCAGACAGACCAAGAGACATCGGTCGATGAACAGGAGGAGGAGGCCAACCGCTTCGCCTCTAATTTGCTCATCCCAGAAGAACGCTGGCGGCGTTCTACCGCTCGCATTGCGAAGTCGGCTGCGGTCATCGAGCGCTTCGCCAATGAGCTAGGTATCCATCCGGCGATTGTGTTCGGGCGGATACGCAAGGAACGGGGCGAGTGGTCCCTGTTCGCAAACAAGATCGGGAGGAATACCGTGAGGAAACTGTTTGTGGGCGAAGCCCAGAAAGGAAAGAGTGATGCTCCCATACTACCCGGCTCTCAGGGCTAAACCCGGCGAGTTCGCTGCCTGCGGTAGGCTGGCCGCCCGTTATCAGGGACACGTGTGCCCTCGCTTCGTGGTGCCGCCTCCTACCGAGTCAGACCCCGAAAAGGGGCGCGTACCCACGTTGGACGAGATCGCCTACATGATGGGGGAGCGCCTCGGAAAGAGCTGGCCCCATCGGCGTGCGTTTCTTGACCCGCAACTGGCCGCGGCGGCCCTGGGCGACGAGGGTGTGGCGACGCTCTTCCGCATCGCCACGGCGGTAAACTCCCGCCTGCTTCCCGTTCTGACTGTTGCCGATCTGAGCAACCCCGCTCGGCAGGGCCTCATTCGGGGCGGCGACGTGCGGGCAGGCATCTACATGGACTTCGAGGAAGTTGATCCCGCTGCCCTGGTCAAGGCGGTGGAAAAGGCGGGCGTCCGGCCGGAACAGTGTGTCCTCTTCGTAGACTTCACCGGGGCGCCCCTGGGCGCTGACTTCGCGCCTGCCATCGGCGAAATTTTCGATCAACTGGATGGCGCGGCTCGGTGGAGCAAGATCGTCTATCAGGCGTCGGCTTACCCAGACAAGCTGCCGGTCGGTGCCAACGAGCGCACATTGATCGCCAGGGCGGAGTGGACAACCTTCCAAGCGGCACTGAAAGAGACTGGCGTCCAATCGGATCGACTGGCCTACGGTGACTTCGGCGCGGATTGCGGGCGTATGGTGTTCCCGAAGGGCAAGGGAGGCGGAAGGCCGAGGCCGCACCTGCGCTACACCGGCAAGACCCACACCTTGGTGGTCAGGGGCAGCGACTCGGGAGCCTTTACGCCGACGATGCGCGACGTCTGCAAGCAGATCATCGAGAGCAAGGAGTACAGCGGCAGGGGCTTCTCACCTGCGGACGACCGCATCTGGCGAAACGCGAAGGGGCTGACCGATACTTGCGGCGATGCGACTGGCTGGCGGGAACTGAACACAGCGCACCACTTGGTCAGGATCGTTCGGGACTTGGGAGCCATGTCGGGCATCGAGTTCGAGGAAGATGCCGTCGCAGAGTACTCAGAGCAGGGAGCTCTCTTCTAAGTACCGACAGGAGCAGTTTTTTCGCTCGAATACAGTGCTCATTCGGTACTTGATGTAGCTCGCACCTGGCTGCGGTTAGCCTAAGTGCTTGTTTTTTATGGCTCCGGCGGTAGGGATCGAACCTACG
>NZ_JARAMO010000150.1:0-1264 GCF_028807275.1 Mameliella sp. AT18 | reverse complement strand
GCCGAGATCCGCGTGGCCAATGTCACCGGCCTGACGGCGGACGACTTCGTGCTCTGACGCTTGCCGCAGAGGGATAGCCCCCTGCCCACAGGAACCCAAAGGCCCGGAGGCACACTCCGGGCCTTTGTCATGTTGCCAGAAATTCACCCTGCCCGCCCGGGGCTCATGACCCGCGCGGACGCCCGCCCATCGTGCAATCCGGTGACATGTCCGCCCGGCCTGCTCGACATATCGCAGGGAAGGCGGGCGCGGCCGTAAAAGGTGAAATGGTTAATAATGGGCCTGAACCCCGGAACTCATATTACCCAAAGGGAAAACTGAATGGCACTTATCCTCCGCACGACCTCGCAGGCGACTGGCGATACCATCAGCAATGGCGACGATTACATCCTGGCCGAGGGCGTGATCGTCTCCGACCAGACCACCGACGCGCTCCTGATCCAGACGATCGGCAGCAACGCCGTTCAGATTGGCGGAAGCCTCTTCCCCGCGGTTTTCGCCGAAGGACTCAAGATCGACGCCAATGCGGTCACGGTCAACATCCTGACCACGGGAACGGTTGCCGGGGGGCTACGGCATCGAGATCATCGGAGCGGAAACAGCTGTCGACAGCGTCGTTACGAACGCCGGGTCGGTGACCGGGGACTACGGGTTCATCGTCTTCGCCGATGGAACCGGCGTGTCCAACAGCGGCACCACACCGGGCTGATCGACGGCAGCCTCGCGCTGAATGCCGGCAACGACGTCGCGGTGCCATTGTCAGTGATGTCGATCTTGGTAGCGAGAACGACTTTTTCCGCGCCACTGGAGACGGCGTCGTCACTGGCCGGGTCATCGGCGAGACTGGCGACGACACGCTGCTCGGCGCCAATGGCGACGACGGTTTCGCGGGCTTCGACCTGCTGGCGGGCCACTGAGGGGACGACACGCTGTTCGCAGGCGTCAATGACGACACGATCTTTGGCGGTTCGGGCGACGACAGCATCGACGGTTGGCCCCAGAATGACACGGTCAACGGCGGCTCGGGCAATGACACGATCCTGGGCGGCACCGGAGACGACTTGTTGGTCGGCCAGGACGGCGCGGACCGGCTGGAAGGCGGCGACGGCAACGACATCCTGCGCGGTCGCGCCGGAGAGGATGAGCTGGCCGGCGGCCTTGGCCGGGACTTTCTCACCGGGGGCCAGGGCGCGGATTTCTTTGTTTTCCGGTCGCTGGCGGCAACGGTCGTGGGGGCCAACCGCGACCAGATCCTGGATTTCGA
>NZ_JARAMO010000149.1:0-1312 GCF_028807275.1 Mameliella sp. AT18 | reverse complement strand
CGGGCTGACAGCGGATGATTTCGTGCTCTGACAACCAAGTCGAACCGGAGCCGCGCGCGCCCGCAAGCTTGTCTCGGCTCCCACCGCTCTCTGAAACGTAATTTTGCGCCCAATGGCGCATTGGACAAAGGGATAGACCAATGGCAGATTTTGTTATCACCAGCTACAACACGACCGCGCGCAGCATTATTGGCGGCGAAGACGGCTATATCACCAAGGACGGCGAGCTGGTGGTCAGCGGCAGCGATGTCATCACCGGTTCGGGCGCAGGCACAAGTTACATGGGCGTCAACGGCAGTGTCGTGGCAAGGGGCGGCGGTGGCTTTGAGGCAATCCAGGTTACGACGGAGGCCTTCGTCATTCAGGTCGGGCCTAACGGTTATATTGCCACGTCGTCGGGCGAAACCATCGACTATCGTGGCACATTCGGATTTTGGCTGATCAATCACGGTACGATCGAATCTTACGGCAATGGCGTGATCGGCTTCGCAACCGATCCAGCAATCATAATAGAAATCGTGAACCACGGCACCATTGCGGCGCGGCTGGACGGCCTGGATCTGGTGAGCGGCACGTTACAAACCAAGGTCTTCAACACCGGCTTGATCGCCAGTGCGACCGACACAGGCATCAGAAGCAACGTGGCGGAAACCGGTGGCACTTTGTTGCAGAACTCGGGCACGATCACCGGCGAGGCGGGATCCTACAGGGGCGGCGATGGAGCAGATATCATTTTCAACTCGGGGCTGATGGACGGTGACATCGACCTCGACGACGGCAACGACCAATACGATGGATCCCTGGGCAGGGTGCGGGGCACAGTCGATGCGGGCACCGGCAATGACACGGTGAAGGGCGGCGAAGCTGTCGATCACTTGCAAGGCGGAAGCGACGACGATACGGTGCTGGGCCGCGGCGGCGACGACCTGCTCGAAGGCGGGTTCGGCAATGATTTCATCCTCGGTGGCGCGGGAAATGACGAGATCTCGGGCGGTCAGGACAATGACACGCTGAACGGCAACAGCGGCGACGACACGATGCTGGGCAATGACGGCAACGATATCCTGGTCGGACAGGACGGGTCCGACAATCTCGATGGCGGCGACGGCCTGGACACGATCGACGGCGGCAATGGCGACGACGTGCTGGAGGGGGGCGACGGCAACGACATCCTGCGCGGCCGCGCGGGTGAGGACGAGCTTGCGGGCGGTCTTGGCCGCGACTTTCTCACCGGCGGACAGGATGCTGACCAGTTCGTGTTCCGTGCCCTTGCCGAAACCGTCGTCGGCGCCAACCGCGACCAGATCCTGGA
>NZ_JARAMO010000148.1:0-3057 GCF_028807275.1 Mameliella sp. AT18 | reverse complement strand
CGCCATTGTTCGTCAGGATGCTAGACATATTCTTGCCCTTGCTGTTCGAAAGCGCATTTTGGCGCCGGTTTCATTTGCCGCGATCGGCTTTGCTGACGTCGTTCTGACGGATGCAGGCCTTGGTATCGGTCTGCGCCACCGCTTCAGGTGCGCCGCCAACCTCACCGCTGCGGATGAACAGAAGGCTAAAACCCTCTTCTTGCTTGCCTATAATTTGTCTGAAACCGGAAATGTTGTTGAAGCAAGGGGTAGGACAAAGGGGCCAAAAACGAGGAAACCCGGCACACAGGCACCGGGTCTCATGAGATGAGGCATCACCAAACGCCGCCTTACCACCTTGATTTCAATTCAAAAATCAAGAATTACGCTGAGCCGTCAGTCCAGGTACGCGCGGATCGCTGCCTCTGTTCCTTCGGCCCAGACCCGGGCCAGCGCCTCGGCAAAAGCCGCCGCGAAACCCGCGTCATCTGCCAGCGCGCCATAAAACTGTCGCTGGTCCAGCCAGGCCTGCGGCCTGTCTTTCGCGGCGCGCGCCGCCAGCACCAGGTCGCCCCAGACCGGATCATTGGGCACGATCTCCGACCCGTCCTCGCGGGTGCCGGCACACATCCTGGCCCAAAGCGCCTGCGACAGGGCCAGCCCGGCAAGGGGCGTACCCGCCGCCACCGCGTCGCGGATCACCGGAAGGACCGCGCCGGTATGACGCGACGAGCCATCAAAGGCCACGCGGCGCACGGTGTCGGCGATCTTCGGGTTGGAAAACCGCGTATCGATCAGGTCGACATAGGCCTCCGGCGTCATTCCCGGAACCGGATGCACATGCGGCGCCATTTCCTCCAACGCCACCTTGCGGAACAGGCCCCGGATCAGCGGGTGGGCCATCGTGTCGTGGATCGTCTCGATCCCCAGGATCTCGGCCGGATCGGCAATCACCTGGTGGCCGCCGTTCAGGATGCGCAGCTTCATCGCCTCATAGGCGTGCACATCGTCCGACATGGTCGCCCCCACCTCTTCCCAGGGCGGACGCCCGGCGCAAAAGCGATCCTCGATCACCCATTGGCGGAAATTCTCATGGGTGACGGGCACGGCGTCGTCGATGCCGAAATCCCGCACCAGCGCCAGTTCGCGCGGGCCGGTCGCCGGGACGATGCAATCCACCATCGAGTTGGGAAAGCTGCATTCCGCTGCGATCCAGTCGGCCAGCGCCGGATCCGCGAGGCGGGCAAGGCCCAGGATGACCTCCTCCAGCTTGGTCCCGTTGCCGGGAAGATTGTCGCAGCTCTGGCAAGTGAACGGACCGGCGCCGCTGTCGCGACGGCACCTCAATGCGGCGATCATGGCGCCAAAGGCGGTGCGCGGCGCATCCAGGTTGGCGGCGTCATAGCGCATGTCGGGGTGCGCAGGATCAAAGGCCTTTGTCGCCGGATCCAGGTAGTACCCGCCTTCGGTAACGGTCAGCGCGACAATCCGGATCGCCGGATCGGCCATGCGCTCGATCAGGGGGCCGTTGCCCTTGACGATGGGCACATAGTCGATCATCGAGCCGACCACCTCGGCCGACGTCCCCTTGGGGTCCAGCTCGATCAGCGTGGTCAGGTAATCCTGCTCTGCCATCTTCAACCGCTGCGCCTCATCGTAGGGGCGGACACCCGCCCCTACGATGGCCCAGTCTTGCGCCATGCCCTGTTGCATCAACCGGTGCAGATACCAGGCCTGGTGCGCCCGGTGAAAGTTGCCCAGACCGATATGCACGATCCCGGGCGTCAGCGCGTCACGGTCGTAGGTGGGCGCGGACACACCCCCAGGCAAGTCCACCAATGTCGCGTTGCTCAGTTTGACAAGGCTCCCGGTCATCAGCTCATCCAGTTCCCGCCATCGACATTCAGGCATTGCGCGGTGATGTAGCGGGCCTCGTCTGAGGCGAGGAAAACGCAGGGGTCGGCCACCTCTTCGGGTGTCCCCATATGGCCCAGCGGCACCGCCTCGCCCACTTCGCGTTTCTTCTGGCCCCTAGGCTTGTTCTCGTATTCGGCGAACAGCCCGTCGACGACCTCCCACATGGGGGTGTCGATGACGCCGGGCGCGATGGCGTTGACCCGGATGCCGTCCCCGGCCAGTTCCAGCGCCAGCGACTGCGTGACCGAGATCACCGCCGCCTTGGTGGCACAGTAGACGGCGATGTTCGGCTCTCCCCGGCGTCCGGCCTGCGAGGAAAAGTTGATGATCGCCCCGCCACCGCGTGCCTTCATCCCCGGCACAACGGCCTGAATCGCAAAGAGCGTGCCGCCGACGTTGACGTCGAACTGGCGGCGATAGTCCTCTGGGGTGATCCGGTCGATCGAGGCCATGTTGAAGACACCGGCGTTGTTCACCAGCACGTCGATCACGCCCCATTCGGCCTCGACCTGTGCAACCCCCTTGGCGATGGAGGCTGGATCGGTCACGTCCATGCCCAGCGCCATGCCGGCATCGCCCAGCGTCGCGGCACAATCGCGGGCCTCGTCCGCCATCAGGTCGGCCACGGCGACCCGCGCCCCCTCGCGCGCATAGGCCTGGCAGATTGCGCGGCCGATGCCGCGCGCGCCGCCGGTGACCAGCGCCACCTTTCCCGTCAGCCGTGTCATTGGATGCGCAGCCCCTCGGCATCAAAGCGGTGCAGGTGATCCAGGTTCGGGTTCAGAAAGACCGTGTCGCCGTGATGCACCGGGATTTCCCCCCCCACGCGGACGGTCATCGGATCGCAGCCCGGTACGCCGTGGACATGGATGAAAGTGTCGGACCCCAGGTGTTCGGCCACGCCAACCTTGCCCTGCCACAGTCCCTCGGAGGTCGAGACCTCGATATGTTCGGGACGGATACCGATGGTCTGCGCGTCGTGCTTGGCCGCCTCGGGGCCTTCGATGAAATTCATCTTGGGTGAGCCGATGAAACCAGCGACGAACTTGTTGCGGGGGCTGCGGTACAGTTCCAGAGGGCTGCCCACCTGCTCGATCACGCCCGCCTGCAGGACCACGATCTTGTCGGCCATCGTCATCGCCTCGACCTGGTCGTGGGTGA
>NZ_JARAMO010000147.1:0-12912 GCF_028807275.1 Mameliella sp. AT18 | reverse complement strand
GAAATCGGGATGATCACGCCGCCGGTCGGTCTGAACCTCTTTGTGACCTCCGGCGTGGCGGGGATGCCGATGATGCGGGTCGTCAAGGCGGCGCTGCCCTTCCTGGCCGTGCTCTTCGTCTTCCTGATCATGGTGACATACATCCCGATCATCTCGACGGTGTTGCCGGACAACGTGATGGGGCCGCAGATCAACTGCGCGGGTGCACCACCCACAAACCAGCTCGAGGCCGCCTTTTGCGAGGCCCGCACAGCGGAATAAGCAAAAGGGCCGGGAAACCGGCCCTTTTTTCTTGTCTCGGGGATGGCTGGCGCGCCCTATGCCTCCATCGGGGCGGCGTTCAGCGCCTCGATGATGGGCAGGAAATCCGCAGCCTTGAGGCTGGCCCCGCCGACAAGCGCGCCGTCGACATTAGGGACGGCAAAGATCTCGGCGGCATTGCCGGGTTTGACCGAGCCACCGTAGAGCAGGCGGGTCGACCGTCCCACCCCGGCGCCAAAGCGGCGCTCCAGACGGGCGCGGATGAAACCGTGGACCTCGCCGATCTGTTCCATCGTCGGCACCTTGCCGGTGCCGATGGCCCAGACAGGTTCATAGGCCACCACCAGCCGGTGCGCGGTAGCGCCGTCGGGGATCGAGGCGGCCAGTTGCCCGCCGATGATGTCCAGCGTGTTGTTGGCCTCGCGCTGGTCCAGTGTCTCGCCGACGCAGACCACGGCGGTCAGGTTCGCGTCCCAGGCGGCGCGGGTCTTTTCCCGGATCAACTGGTCATCCTCACCATGATCGGCGCGGCGCTCGGAATGGCCGAGGATGACATAGCTTGCGCCCGCATCCGCCAGCATCGGCGCCGAGAGATCGCCGGTATGGGCACCGGATTGGGCAGGGTGGCAATCCTGGCCGCCGATGGCGATGCCCTTTGCGGACTGGGCCGCCGCCGCGATCAAGGTCGCGGGCGGGCAGACCAGGATTTCGGCCGCGCCCTCGGCTGCGGCACCCATCGCCGCCAGTTCGTCCAGCGCGGCGCGCGTTCCGTTCATCTTCCAGTTGCCCGCGGCCAGTTTGCGTCGCATATGCCTCTCCTTTTTGCGGGGCCAAGTGTCACCGGGCGCGGCGCGACGTCAAGCCCGCTTGCGGCGCGCGCGACCTCGTGACAAAGGGCGACCAAAGGGAGAGGCGGATGATCCCCAGACTGGATGCGGCAAAGATCGCGGCGCGGGACGCCGAAACACTGGCGGCGCTGAAGATCGGGGCCGAGGAAAGCGGCTTTCTGACCGTCTTCAACACCGGCATTTCCCCGGCGCGGATGCGGTTTGTACTCGCGGCCTACCGGGCCTTTTTCGACCTGCCGGAGGCCGAGAAACGCGCGGTGGACATGGCGGCGACCGGGTCGAACCGCGGCTGGGGCGCCTCGCAGAGCGAGCAAGTCGACCCCGAGGCCAACCCGGATTACAAGCAGGTCTTCGACTGTGGTTTCGAGGCGCCGGACACCGGCCTGTCGGTCTATGCGGCGAACCTCTGGCCCGAGCGCCCGGACGGGTTCCGCCAGGTGATCGAAGCCTATTACCGCGATGCTATGGCGGTTGCGATGGACCTGTTGCGGGGGATCGCCGAGGCGATTGGCGAAGATAGGGGCTTTTTCGACGACAAGTTCGCCCGGCCGATGGCCTTGCTTCGGGGCAACTACTATCCGCCGCGCCCGGGGTGGGCCGGCGAAAAGGACTTCGGCATCGGGGCGCATACGGATTACGGCTGTCTGACCCTGCTGGGGACGGACGGGGTGCCCGGGCTGGAGGTGCTGACGCCGGAAGACGACTGGCTGCCGGTGCGGGCCGATCCGGGGGAGTTCATCATCAATTTCGGAGAGATGCTGGAAATCTGGACCGGCGGGCGGGTCAAGGCGACGCTGCACCGGGTGCGGGGATCGGCGGAGGAGCGGATCTCGGTGCCGCTGTTCTTCAACCCTGACTGGGAGACCAACGTGGCGCCGATCGGGTCCGGGGAGGCGGTTTCGGCGGGCGCGCACCTGGAACGGCGGTTCAGCGAAACATACCTGCACCTGAAGACGGGGTGAGACGGGGCGCCGGTACGGGCCTGGGAACTTGGGCGTCAGAGGTGGTTCAGCGCCTCACGTGCCAGGGCGACGGCCTCTTCCGGATCGTCCAGAGCGGCGCCGGGCAGGCTCCAATAAGGCATGGCCGCGCTTTGTCCCGTCTTGCGGGTATAGGTCCAGCGCGTGCAGCCCATGTCCTCAAGCCGATCGACGAAGCCGCCCGCGCCTTTGAGAAAGATACCACCCTCGGGGTGCAGGATCGCAAAGATCGTGCCCTGATGGTACAGGCACAGCCCGCCCATCATGCGCCGGGTGGTGATGTCTCCAAGGCCGGAAAAGAGATCGCGGGCAAAGGCGATCTCTTCGGCCGAGACGCTCACCCTTGGCTGCCCTGGTCGGCAGAGAGTTCCTCGACGTCTTTGAACTTGATGGATTCGCCGCAGCCGCAGGCGTCCACCACGTTGGGATTGCGGAACTTGAAGCCGGATTCGAGCAGCGATGTCTCGTAGTCGATTTCCGTGCCGAAGAGGAACATCTGCGCCATCGGCGCGATCAGGACGCGTGCGCCGTCCTGTTCCACCACTTCGTCGTTGGCCTCGGAACCGTCGACGTAGTCCATCGTGTATTCCATGCCCGCGCAGCCGCCTTTCTTGACGCCGATGCGCAGCGCATAGCGACCGTCCCGCTCCATCAGCTTGCGGATCTGGGTCACGGCGGTGGGGGTGATCGTCACGGGGGACTGACCGGGTATGCCAAACATGTGTGAAACCTCACTTTCAAACCAAGATTTAAGGGAGCGGCTGCGTCTACTCAAGAGGAAGCCGGCGCGCGCTGTTGTCGCCGGGTGTTTCGGAACACGGATCGGGGTTGAGATGAAACGATTTTTCGGGGTGCTGGCCAGTGTCATGACCGTCATTTCGGGCGGTTTGTCCAGCGCCGAGGAGGCGCCGGTCGATGTCTGTGCCGTCTTTTTCGACTGGCAGCAGCCTTATTTCGACGCTTTCGGCGTGGCGCCGACCGATGTGCCGTATCCCGTCGAAACCAGGTGGATCGGGCAACCGCACGGAAAATTCGTCGGGTCGGATGACAGGCTGTTCGAAACGGAGATGGTCGAGGCAGGGTTCCGCAGCGATCCCCATGCCTTTGAGAAGGTCAATCCCACTGCATGGGATCGGGTTGCGCAGTGCATCGACGACAGGTTCAGGGCCGCACCCCAGGCGGTGCGCCGCAGTCATCACCGGCGACTGGAGATGCCGAGGGCGCACGGGCGCCGCATTGAGAAAAACACGAAACTGCCTCGCGCCGATGCCTATGGAATGCCCTTGATGCCGCCCATTTCTGAGGTGCAGCAGCGGGCGTCCACGGTGCTCTACTACCGGATGCAGCTGGACGCCTGGCGCGAGGACTGGGAAGCGCGCAAGGCAGATGGCCTGCTGGTGGTGGATGTGATCGTCGCCGACCTGATGCTGAAGGAGTTTCGGCGCGTGCTCTGGCCCGAGGCAGTGGCCGACTGGCAAGCCGAGGTCGCCGGGATGAAAGCCGCTCGGGACAGTGAGATTGCGGGGTCTTATGAGGCTCTCGTCGGCGTGCAACCGCAACCCTTGTCGCCCTACCGCACGCGCATCGTCACCGCGCGGTTTGTGACAGAGCCAATGGCCTACCTGCGCAAAATCGTTCTTGCGGAAATCGTAAGGGCTCAGGGCGCAGCGCTGGCAGGGAGCCTAGTTCTGCCGCCAACCTGTGTCGGACCCTTCGTGGACCTGGAGTTCCGCCGCGATTGACGGGGGCTGACTCCGACAACAATCGACCGGTCAGACTGTCTAGCCCACCGGTTCCGGCTGGCGGTTCGGGCGCAGGGCGGGCAGGGCGGCCAGGACCGAGAGAAGCGCCAACCCCCAGAGCAGCCAGATCAGGCGCGTCGGATCCGGTGTCGCCCCCAGAATGGCGCCGGACACAGAGGTCATGGCCGCGCCGCAGCCGATGGTGACGGCGCCGGACAACCCCGCCGCACTGCCGGTGAGATCGGGGCGCACCGACATGGCTCCGGCCATGCCCGCGGGCGTGCTGAGGCCGTTTGCCACGCCGATCACCGGCATCAGCAGGAAAAAGCTCCAGGCGCTGCCGGGGCCAAGCGTCCAGAGCAGAAGCGCGACGCCAAGGCCCGCGACCGAAACCAGCCGCCCGGCCAGGACCATCAGCGGCGGGGCCACCCGGGCGCCCAGGCGGCGCGAGAGATACGAGCCGATGACGAAACCCGCCGGGGGCAGGCCGATCAGCGCGCCGACCGTGCTTTCCGAAATGTCGAAATAGGCTGCGCCCAGCAGGGGCGTTCCCGCAAGAAAGGCAAAGAAGATGCCGATGCCCAGCCCCATCGATATCGTGTAGGACCAGAAGCGCAGGTCGGTCAGCAGCGCGGGGTAGGCCCGGAAATGGGCGGCAAAGCCCTGTCCCCGGCGTGGATTGGTTTCGCCCACGTCTGCCCAGCAGAGCCAGAGCAGCGCTGCGCCCAGCCCGGTGAAAGCCCAGAGTGTCGACCGCCAGCCCAAGGCCTGGTCCATGACGCCACCGATCACGGGGGCGATCATCGGTCCCAGCGCGATGGCCATGCCGATCGTGCCCAGCCGGCTGGTGGCCTCGCTGGGGGGCGAGGTGTCGCGCACGATGGCGCGCGACAGGACGTTGCCCGCGATGACGGCAGTCTGCAGCACGCGAAAGACCATGAAGCTGGTGAAATCCGGCGCCAGCGCCGTGCCGAGAGAGGCGCAGGTGAACAAGGCCAGCGACCACAGCAACACCGGGCGGCGTCCATAGAGGTCCGATAGCGGACCGATGACCAGTTGCAGCCCGGCGGTGATCAGCATGAACAGCGAGATCGCGAGACTGGCCGTGGCGTAGGAGATGGAAAAGCTGCGGGCCATGTTCGCCAGAGAAGGCAGGAACATGTTGACCGAGACGATGCCCAGCACCGTCATCAGGACAAGCGTGACCAGGCTGGGCGGAGAGGCGGGAGGCTGTCGCATGGGGTTCAATCAATAGGTGTCCATGCGGTACCTGTTTTTCCGCCCGGGTGACAGCGGAGAATTGGCGCCAATGCGAAAGGGCCGCCAGAAGGCGGCCCCGACACATGTGTTGTTGCCGAAGCGCGTGGGTCAGAGGCCCATGCAGTTGGCATAGAAGGTGGTCGTGGCGGGCCAGTCCGAGAAGACGCCCTTGACGCCGACCTGCTGGGCCAGAACGTCGAGGATCTCGAAATAGGCGCCGTCCGTGTTCGTGGCATCCTTGACCGACTGGAAGTACCAGCCGCCGCCCGAGGTCAGCGGGCCGGAGCGTTCCAGCGACCAGGTGATGATGTCCAGGCCGGCGGCATTGGCCTCTTCGGCGTAGACCGAGGGCACCATTGCGCCACTGTCATCCAGCGTGACCAGCATCCACAGCGGCGGCGCGATGTAGTTGACGCCCATCTCCTTCAGCTCGACCATCGTCGGCTTGAAAGTGGCGGCGTCCATCGGGTCGATCAGCCCCTCGTCGTCGTCCGAGGCCTCGTAGCGATCATCCAGGTAGACCGCCTGCTTGCCGAACTCGGGTTCGTTCTCGATCCAGTAGAGCACGTCCGACAGATCGAAGGACTGGGCCCAGACGCGCGACGGGTCGATGCCGGCGGCCTTGTACTCGTCGATCAGCTTCTGCGCGTAGTCGGCCTGGGTGAAGCCGTTGAAGGGCATCTCGACCGAGGGAGCCTTGAGTTCGGGGGTGAAATCGGCGCCGAGGCTGTCGAACAGGGCGATCGATTCCGCGTGGGTCATCAGGGTCGCGCCGCTGACGAAAAGGTCGGTGCGCCAGTTGGCGGTGCCGCCCAGGTAGGCCTCTGCCGTGGTGGCCGAAGCATCGGCGGAATCCATCTTGGGTGTCAGGGTCTTAAACTCGGCCAGGGTCAGGTCCGAGGTGCGGCATTCGGCGCTGGCCTTGGCATCGCCCGAGGCCGGGGTGAAGGGCGTGGTGCACTTGGAGGCCAGCGGGCCTGCCACGATGTCGGTGGTGGTGTGCAGGTCGTTCTGGGCGTGGCGGCAGACCAGTTCCAGGTCGGCGGTGAAGGTCACGTCACATTCCAGGATGCCCGCGCCCATGCCCGCCGCGGCCCGGTTCGATTCAACCGTGTGTTCGGGGAACATCAGCGGCGCGCCACGGTGGCCAACCGAGAAATGCGTGCGCGCGGGTGTGTTGCCCAGGCAGGACTGCAGCTTGTCCTTGAGTGCGCCGTCTTCCATCCGCGACACCAGGTAGGCGGGGCGGACACCATATGTGAGACCGGCGTCATAGGCATTGGCATGGGTTTCGGCCAGGACGGGGCCGGCCAGGGCTGCGCCAGCCAGGGCGAGTGTGAACGTCTTCATGAATAAGGACCTCCTGTTGAGAGGCCCTTCTCATCGGGGCGCAGGGTAACGGGCGCGTGACGGCTTTGACAAACTTCGGTAACGCTTTGTCAGGGCTGGGCGATCTGCATCAGGGCCAAAGTGCCGTAGCTGGCGCCAAGCGCCCAGGCAAAGGAGGCCAGCGTGCCGATGATGACATATTCGCTGGCCCGGTGATCCTCCTTGGCGGTGTCGAAACGCAGCACCGACTTGGCCGCGATCAGAAAGCCGATTCCGGTGGGTTCGCCGATGGTGACAAAGAGAAAGATCAGCGCCCGTTCCAGCTGGCCGATCAGACGACCGGCCTCTGGCAGGCCCTTCAGGGGTACCTCGAACCGGGCGGTCAGCATTCCCACGACATAGCCACCCGCAAGGACCGTGGTGATCAGCCCGGCGGCAAAGATCGCGGGCGCCACCAGGTGCGGCAACCAGGGCGCCCAGAGCCCCTGGGGCGCGGCGGCGGGCCACCACAGGGCGGCGGCCAGCAGCGTGACCAGGTGAGCGCCCTGGTCCAAAAGGAAGGCGGCAAGCGTGTCGCGCCAGCGGGCCGGGGACCAGGCTTTGACCGCGTCGATCGCGAAATGCGCCAGGGCCACCATCAGCGCCACGACCCAGGCACCGCCAAGCGCCCCCCAACTGAGGACAAAGACCACGCCCACATGCAACAGCAGGACCCCGAAGTTGCGCTTGCGGTCGACCATCCAGCGGCCTTGAAAGACGAAATCCGCCAGCACATGGGCCAGGAACAGCGCGGCAAAACTCTGCGCGGCCATTGGATCGAGAGCGGGGAGTGCAGGGGGCATCACAGGCTGTCCCGGATCGTGTCGATGCGGTTTTCGTAGACCCACAGTGTTTCCTGCAGCGCGTCAAGGGCGGTGCCGGAGAGGCGGCTTTGGACCGCCTGCCGGGTCACGCCGACTTTCTGCGCGATATCTTCCTGAGTTGGGGTCTGTACGCGGAGCGCCTCGAACAGGGCCTGTCCCTGCGTGCGGTTCCAGCCCTGTGCCTCACGATCCACAAAGAGCATGAGCGCGCCAAACGCGTCGCCCAGGGCGCCGGGAATTGGGGGCAGGGCCAGATGCGTGCCGCGCGCCAATCCTGCCAGCACGTCGCCCGCCATATGGAAGGCCGCGCCGGAGGCGGCGGCGAGGTCGCCGTCATCGGGGATGTGGGCGGGTCCGACGCCGATGCCGATCCGGGTGGCCAGCGACCCGGTGGCGGCAAGCGCGGCCTGGATCCGCAGCGCGGCCCGCAGAGAAGGCTGGGCCAGTGGCAGGAACAGCTGCCAGCCGTCGCCGCGATGGCGCTGAAAGACGGCTTTCGCGCCGATGTCCTCGCCAAAGTCGCGGCTGACGCGTTCCAGCACCTGCATCGCTTTGTCCAGCACCTCTGGCCCATGCCTGCGCGAGGCAACAAGGTCGCCGGTCAGGACGCTGGCAAAGTCATGAGCTTGGGTTTGGGACATGCGCAAAATTAAACCCTTGCATAGCGGAGATGCAAGGATTTCGTTTTGCGGTCGTGTTGTGCAAGGGAAAAGGCTTGCCTTACATGAAGCCTAGTTCCAGCCGCGCTTCGTCCGACATCATTTCCATGCCCCAGGGCGGTTCCCAGGTCAGGTCGACATCGACCTGCTTCACACCGGGCAGCGGTTCGACCGCCTCGGCGACCCAGCCCGGCATTTCCCCCGCGACGGGGCAGCCCGGCGCGGTCAAGGTCATGATGATGTTGACCTCGTTCTGGTCGTTGATGTCGACGGTGTAGACCAGCCCCAGATCGTAGATATTGACCGGGATTTCAGGGTCGTAGACCGTGCGGCAGGCCTCGACCACCGTGTCGTAGAGCGGGTGATCGGTGCTTGAGGGCGCGATCAGCGGGGCGCCCTCCATCTGCGTGTTCTGCTCGGTCATTGCGGTCCTCGTGTCCGAATAGCTGAGCAATTATATAGGAAAAGTGACGGGCGCGGTAAAGGGCATGGAACCTCAATCCAACGAAAGATCGGCGAGCGTCTTCATCTTGTGACTAGCCGTCAAATCAGGCCGGAGGCGAAAATCCGCCGGTATGCCGATCTCCTGTCGCGGCCATATGATGAATTTTATATGCATCTTCCGTGACAAGTTAGAAAGTTCTAGTTATACAACTACAGGGTGTGCGCCTGTTTGGTGCGCGCATGGTGCGATTGCGCGGGAAACACTCGTCCGCTGCAATTCCGAACACGAACTTGGATTGGCTTGGACTGGTGAGAACAATCATCACAATTTCGAACTTGACGTCTATTCTGAGCATTGATCCGGACAGGGACCAGTTTCGGCAGGCCCAGAGAAAGACCGATCGAACCGACCGTCTGCAATGGTCACTGGGGTACGGTTGGTGGATTCTCCCGGGTGCCATGCTTGGGCTGGTCTTCTGGATCGTGATCATCAGGTGGATCGTGGGGTTCCTGTTTCCGAACTAACCGGAACCCCTTGCAGGGTCAGCTGTCCTCGGCCTTGCTGATGCGTTTGACCGGCGCGGGACGCACCTTGGATTCCAGGTGCTCATACAGCTTTTCGGCCACGTTCTTCTTGGTCGCCGTCTCGATCCCCTCAAGCCCGGGGCTGGAGTTGACCTCCAGCACCTTGGGGCCTGCCTCGGACCGCAGCAGGTCCACGCCCGCCAGGTTCAGGCGAAAGGCGCGGGCGGCGCGCAGGGCGGTTTCGCGCTCTTCCTTGGTGATGCGGACAACCGTCGCCTGACCGCCGCGATGCAGGTTCGAGCGGAAATCGCCCTCGGCCCCGGTGCGTTTCATCGCCGCCACCACCTTGCCGCCAACGACGAGACAGCGAATGTCCTCGCCCGCCGCCTCCTTGACGAAATCCTGCACCAGGAAATTCGCCTTGAGCCCACGGAAGGCGTCGATCACCGATTCTGCCGCCTTCTTGGTCTCGGCAAGGACGACGCCCTTACCTTGGGTCGATTCCAGCAGCTTGACGATCAGGGGCGCGGTGCCCACCAACCGCATCAGGCTCTGCGTGTCCTTGGGCGAGGCGGCAAAGGCGGTGTTGGGCATGCCGATCTTGTGCCGCGCCATGAGCTGATGCGCATAAAGCTTGTCGCGCGAGGCGGTGATGCCCTCCGAGCCGTTCACGCAGAATGTGCCGATGGTCTCGAACTGGCGGATCACGGCGGTGCCGTAGGAGGTCACGCTGGCGCCGATGCGCGGGATCACCGCGTCATAACGGGGCAAGCGTTTGCCGTCGTAATGCACCTCGGGTGAAAGCGCGTTGATCGCCATGTAACAGCGCGTCGTGTCGATCACCTCGACGGTATGGCCGCGCTTTTCGCCTTCTTCGACAAGCCGGCGGGTGGAATAATTGTCCTCACGGCTCAGCACCGCGATCCGCAGTGCCCGGTTCGGCGCCGCCTGGCGAACGCGCGCGGTGGTGTAGACGTCGTAGCTGAGCTTTGGCTGCTGGAAACGGTCGGTGGCCACGATGGTGATATGATCCTTGAGCGCCTCTCGGCCCAGCAACATGCGCGACGCCATCGTCGAGCGATCGGTCAGTGTCATCTCGATCCGCCAGCTTTCGTCGCCGACGCGGATGGTGGATGCGATGACATAGCGGGATTCGGATTCGCCGTTCGACGAGGTGACTGTGCGGCGGTCGATAATCCGGGCCGAACAGGGAATCACCAGGTCGTCACGTCCGGGCACGGGGTGGACGGTGAACCGCACCTTGGGCGCCGAGGCCGGGCCGAAGGTCTCGATGTCGAAGGCATGCAGGGCCGAGGTGCGGGCGCCGGTGTCGACCTTGGCGCGCAGGGCGGGCAAACCGAGATCGGGTAACGAGACCCACTCCTCCCAGCCAAAACGGATCATTCCGGGCAGTGGTTCAAGGCTGTCGTCCATGCGGCCCTCCCTTCAGAGCCATTACAGCCCTAGCAAGGCCCGCGCCTTACAGCAAGGCGCGGGCTGAGTGCGCGCAAGGACCCTGTCCCGGGCGCTGGTTGTGCAAAAATGCACATACGCGCCGATTTGATCGGTGTATCGTTCGATGGTTCGAGGGCTATATTGCACTTCACCAGACAGGAGGACCCGAGATGAGCTGGAACCCCGCGCTTGATCCGCAATGTCCCACCGGCGATGCCGTGGACAGCATCGATACCGTCATCATCCCCCGTGCCCGCGATCTGGGCGGGTTCGAGGTGCGCCGTGCCTTGCCGGCGCCGCGTCGGCAGATGGTGGGGCCCTTCATCTTCTTCGACCAGATGGGCCCGGCAGAGTTCCTGCCGACCCGTGGATTGGATGTGCGCCCGCACCCCCATATCGGGCTGGCGACGATCAGTTACCTCTACCGGGGCCGGATGCATCACCGTGACTCTCTGGGCACGGACAAGTGGATCGAGCCGGGTGCCGTAAACTGGATGGTGGCAGGGCAGGGGATCACCCACTCGGAACGCACGGATGATGCCACACAGGCCGAGCCGATGCCCTTTTTCGGAATCCAGACATGGGTCGCCCTGCCCAAGGACCAGGAGGACAGCGCGCCGGACTTCATCCATGCGCCGGCAGACGCGCTGCCCGTTCTGGATGGTGAGGGCAAGCAGGTGCGCCTGATCCTTG
Organism: Mameliella sp. AT18; assembly: GCF_028807275.1. NCBI lineage: Bacteria > Pseudomonadati > Pseudomonadota > Alphaproteobacteria > Rhodobacterales > Roseobacteraceae > Antarctobacter > Mameliella sp. AT18. The sequence continues at coordinate 1,853 of NZ_JARAMO010000147.1, read as the reverse complement.
GCAACGCCTGGGGGGAACGCGCGCCGGTGCGGACCCCGTCAGAGATGTTCTATGCCGATGCGGTACTGCAGCCGGGGGCCTCTCTGCCGCTGCCCGATGAACATGAGGACCGGGGTGTCTATGTCGTCGAGGGCGCCATCGAGGTTGCCGGAACGCGCTACGAGGCGGGCCAGATGATGGTGTTTCGGCCCGGCGACCGCGTGTCCCTCCGGGCAGGGGGCGCCGGTGCCAGGCTCATGCTGCTGGGCGGTGCCACCCTGGAGGGGAGCCGATACATCTGGTGGAACTTCGTCGCCTCCTCGAAAGAGCGCATCGAAGAGGCGAAAGAGGCTTGGCGGCGCGGCGATTGGGAGCATGGCCGCTTTCAGTTGCCGCCGGGGGATGACGGCGAGTTCATTCCCTTGCCGGACTAGGGGCGGTCAGTGCGGCGCAACCATCAGGGTGAAAGAAAATGCGGCGTCGAAAAAATCCATTGTGGAGTCAACTTCTGAGGTCTGCACGCTGATCGCACCAGTAAGGGCACTTTCTTGCCTCCCGTGTTAACCAATGGGATTCCCGATGCCCCACTTGCAGATGATTCCGACTGATGTGACCCCCGCACCGGGCGACTTCCGGCGCATGGTCGAGGAAACGCGCAACGCGACAGAGGCGGTTGCCGTTCCCGATATTCTGAAGACGGTGGCGGAACTCGTGGAACATGCGGCCTAAGTCATGACCGGCAACGGAGACGGCGCTCCCGTGACGCGCATGTTGCTGCTGGCTGCCGAGATCGAAGAGATCTCGGCGCGTCTTTCCGCGGGTGACTGACCGGCTCAGCCGGCCGAGGCGGTCTGGACGAAATTCCGGCTCTGCCAGAGCGGCCAGCCCATCATCTGGCTCATCGTCCCCAGCTTGATGCCACGCGCCGTCAGCCCGTCCAAGGTCCGCGGCATGGCGCGCACCGTGCCGTGCTGGATGTCGTGGGTCAGGATGATGGCGCCGGGACGCGAGTGCGACAGAATCCGACTGGCCACCACGCTGGCGCCGGGCCGGCGCCAGTCCTGCGGATCCACGGACCACAGGATCGTCGGCAGCTTGCGCGTGTTGTGCAGCATCACACGCTGGCGCTGGGTAAATGCGCCGTAGGGCGGGCGGAAGGTGACCGGCGGGCGGCCCGTCACCTTGAAGATCGCGTCCGAGGTCCGGTCGATCTGGCTGAGGACGCCCGCGTTCGAATAGCCCGCCAGGTTGGGGTGTGACCAGCTGTGGTTGCCGATCTCATGCCCCTCGTCTGCAATGCGCTTGACAATATCCGGCCATGTCACCACTCTTCGACCTATAAGGTAAAACGTGGCACGCAGACCACGGGCTTTGAGGATATCAAGAAGCAGTGGGGTCAGGGTCGGATGCGGCCCGTCATCGAACGTCATTGCAACAACTGGTGAGGATGTGTTTACGGCTGTGACCGTGACCGGGTCCGTTTTTGTCACGTCCCCTGGCAAGGCGATGTTGGGGGCCGCCCAGAGTGAATCGGGGCGCAGAAGGGCAACAGCAGCAGTGCCGGCGGACAGGAATGTCCGGCGAGAAAATTCAGACATGATACGACCTTGGCTAGGCTTGGGGCGTGCAGACCATACGAGAAAAGCCGGGCGATCCGTGGAATCGCAAGGTGAATTGACATTTGCGTGAAATACGGCGGCCAACCCGTGACCAATGCGCCACTTTAGATTCTCCGGGCAGGATGAAAAAATGCGCGAATTCGGGGGTCGAAACCGCTTGACGGGGCAGGGGGCTGCGCATAGAAGGCCTCTCACGCCACGGCCAAGCGGTCACGGCGGCAGTCAAGCGGTTGTAGCTCAGTTGGTTAGAGTACC
>NZ_JARAMO010000146.1:0-9069 GCF_028807275.1 Mameliella sp. AT18 | reverse complement strand
TAGCGGCCATGCCGTGCGCAGAGGATGGGTGTCCGTCAACGGTCGGGATTGTATGAGCGGAGGACCCGAGCGAAGAACATGGCGAAGACACTATTTCAAGAAGTCAGAAGCGAACAAAACATCTTCTCAGCTTGGCGACACGTGAAGCGCAGCGCTTTGACCTCAGGCAACGCCGACATTCGCGGCAAAGCCTCCGAGTTCGAGCATGCTCACCAGCGTCACCTTAGGCGCATCATTGGTCAACTGCGCACGGGCAAGCTCTCCTTTGATCCTGTCGAGGGCGTCTTGAAGGACAAGCGCAAGCGTCTTGCAGCAGGCAAAGCCCCACGGCCCATCGCAATATCCACCATCCAGAACCGTGTCGTCCAGCGGGCAATCCTACAGGTTCTACAGCCACGGCAGGCGCGTGACCTTCGCGACCCGGACACACGATATGAGACCATTCGCGACGATAGGCTGGGGCGCATCAACGACGTCAACCGATCCAAGTATGGCGTTGGAGGGCTGATCTACCCTCATGGCGGTGTTCGCCCCGCCATCAGAGCAATCATGGGGGCAATTGACGGCGGCGCAAAATTCTACTTCCAGTCCGATATTCGAGCCTTCTTCACCAAAATTCCGACAGACAAGGTGGTTGACTTCGTTCTGCGAGAAACCGGGGACGAAGCATTCATTGAGCTGTTCGCCAAGGCTCTTGAGGTTCACTTGGCGAATGAAGATGAGCTAGTTGGCTACGCGCACCTGTTTCCGAAGGGCGGAATCGGCGTTGCTCAAGGGTCCTCTCTTTCGGCCTTCGCGGGAAATGTGTTACTTTATGAGATGGACCAGAAGCTGAACACCATGGGTGTGACGGCGGTGAGATACATCGACGACATTCTCATGGTCGGTGCAGACCTTTCATCTATCGACGCCGCCAAAGCGTATGCTGAGAAAACCCTGACAGACTTTGGTTTCGGTCTCTACACACCCGCAGATGGCCCGGAAAAGGCCGCGCAAGGCGAGTGTAGCAAATCCATCAACTTCCTTGGCTGCACACTACAGCCCAAGCGGTGCGTCCCAAGCGCGAAGTCTATCGACAATATGAAGGAAGGCGTCCGAGAGACGCTTGCAGCTTCCAAGGCTGCGATCAAGGAGGCGCTCACGAAGGGAACCTCCCTCAACTCCAAGCATTCACAGAGCGCCACTTTAGATTCTTTAGGTAAGCGCATCTATGGATGGCAAAAATCCTTCGCCTTCTGCAATCAACGTCAACCCTTCGAGCACTTTGACGACTACGTTGCGAAACAGGTCGCGGACTACCACGGCGTGATCGTTCGGCAGCTTGGGAAGGTCGATCATCGGGTCAAGGCGATGATACTTGGCGTCCCTTCGACAGCAGATATGTTCGACAACACCCGCGAAAAAGCCGCGAGACTTGCAGATTGAGCTTACCGCAGATTCGTCAGCTTTCTGCGCTCTGCGGTCATTCGACCAGGGCGCAGCGAGCGGCAGCTGTCCGCCCTCCCGTCCCGCGTCTGTCGCAACATCCGAGATAGAGGCATCGGAGCTACTGTGCATGAGATCAGTCTTCGATCAGGCCTTGAAGATAGTCTTCAATGGTCTCCAGGAGGGCAGTCTCATCCTCGGGACCGATGCCTAGGAACGGGCGTGCCGGGATGTCGCCCCAGGGGATCGTCATAAAGAAATCGCGGCCATTCTTGTCCTTGCCGATCCGCGCGCCGAACTGCCCCTGGGCCGCGCCGAACTGCATCACGGCGGCGTAGATCATGTTCGATCCCCAGTCGACGTGCCCCGGCGCAACCTCATAGGCAATCGTGGTCGACAGCGCGCGCGTCACCCCGACCAGCTGGCCACCTTTCGGCGTGTCGCCCCGCGCGCCATAGGCGTCCAGCGTTGTCTGGCTGCGCGGTGCCCAGGCCGTGCCGTCCGGCGCTGTGCCAGTCTTGAAATTGCCCTGGGTCCGCTCGACCATCAATTCGCCGATGTCCTGAAGGAGCGGCGTCAGGTCGGAAAGCGCCTGTTCCGCCTCGGCCAGGGCGGGGCGCAGCGTGTCCGTGGTGACGTCGACGGTGATCATGCCGGCTCAGAGATCCAGTTCGACCGTTCGTGCGGCGGGATCGAAATCTGCGGACTGCCGCGCCATGAACAGCGCCTCCGACCAGGTGGCGCGCGCCATGTCCTGGTCTTCCTCCGGCAACTGCTCGATCAGCTCCGACAAGCGATCCTCCGCATCCGCCGGCAGTGGCTCCGCGTTGATCAGGTCCATGATCTGCTGCGTGACGTCAGACATTCCGTCGGTCCCTTGCCTTGAACAGAGCGAGCAGCTCGGGCTTGATCCGGGCGTGATACTCCGGCCCCAACATATACAGCACGAAGCTCTCAGCGACAAACTCCTTGAAGTTTGTCGACCCGTAGATCGAAACCGCGAAGTTCCACCCGTCGCGATCCCAGCCTTCAATCGCTGCGTTCACCGCCTCCCAATGGGAAAAGTGGAACTGATGGCCGGTCTCGTGAATGGCCACGGAGCGTGGATAGTCCTCGCCCCCGATCACCACCGTGTGCTGCCATGTTGCGCGTTCGGCCGCGCGGCGTGCTGGACCATCCGGCAGCTTTGCAATCGCCTTCGCATGTTCCGTTGCCCAGGTCTCCAATCGCTTGGCTTGTGCCTCGGGCGCATACCAGGGCTCCCTGGACAGCCCGACCCTGTTCCAGCCCATGACCTTGTATCCGGGTGCGTACCAGGCACTGGCGTTCGGCGAAGGCTTGAGCCTGCCTCCGGTTGCCGTGGCTATGACCTTCGCGGAGCCCACGGCCTGCAACGGCACCATATCGAAGCGGTTTTTCAGCTCCCAGAGCGTTTGCACCACCTCGTTGACCGCATCGAGCTTCACTTTCCCGGGCCAAGAGACCTGTTTCTCGGCCAGCCCGCTTTCCACCACCAGCACCGCCGCATCCTTCAGGGACGTCGCCGGTCGCAGAGGCGGCACGGACGGCGACGGCGGGTCGGCGGCATCTTCGGTCAGCGCCGTGGACAACCCCTCGGGCAAGGCACCGGCCTTGCGCCGGATCTGCTTGCGCACCTCGTCGACCACGCTGCCGCCCGGCGCATAGCCCCAGCCTCGATCGATCCCATCCGGCTCGCCGGTCTTCTGGTTCAGATCCCGCCAGTTCTCGGGCAGCGTGACTTTCGGGTTGCCGCCGAGGCGTATCGCCTGCCGCAACGAGCGGGCGCCGACGACATAGCAGCTGCAGCCCCAGCCGTTCGGGGGATAGTGCGTGGCCCAGAACGGGTGATCGGCCGGCAGGATCAAGCCGTCCCAGGCAAGGTGCTGCTCGCGCGGCTCCAGCGCGCCGCCGTGGCGATAGACCCAGTATTTGAACCCGCCCTCGACCAGCTGAGCATACCGTCCGGCGGCGTAGCTGGTGCGCATGTTCGTCTGGTAGATGATCCGGGTGCGCCAGGCCTCGCCCTTTTTCGTGCCCTCCCCGGTCCAGCCATGCCAGCCGCGCCGCTCGACGATCTGCCGGAAGTCACGCCGGAACTCTTCCAGGCTGGTGCCGTCGACGATGGACTTCTCGACGGCCTTGGCAAGGTCCGCCAGCAGGTCCGCCTTGGCGGCACCGGCCACCATGAAGGCGCGGTCGTGTTGCGCCTTCCACAGTTCGTCCCACTTGGCCGTGGGCACCTGGTTGCCCAGGCGGAGCCGGAAGGCCGCTACCTGTTCCTTGAACGGCTTCCGAAAGCTCGTGGCGAGATCAGCCATCGCCGCCGCCGGCCATCAGGCGCCCTGCCAGGTCACCCGCGATGAACGCCTGCGCCAGGACCTTGGCCAGGGCATCCTGCGACACCGAGGGGTACGCCCCGAGCAGCATCTCGCGCAGCTCCTCCAGGCTCTCGGCCGAGCCCATCATCGCCTCGATCTGCCCCAGCATCGCCTCGATCTCGGGTGCGGCCTCCTCGGCCAGCTGATCGACCGCGATGTCGAGAGGCGTTGTGCCGCCCGCTGAGCGGCCTCTCTCGTCGTCACGGCCCACCGCCGCCGAAAGCGCGGCAAGGGTATTCAATGGGTATTTAACGGCGCTCTCAGGAGGGTTTCCGTCCCCTGCCCCCGGTTGGCCCGGCGCCTGCGGCGCATTCTGCCCCCCGGGACGCAGGATTTTGGCCCCTTCAGAAGGCCGGCGCAGGCCGAGCTTGGCATAGACATCGTCCTCTGCCACGGCCAGCCCGCGATCCACGGCCTCCCCCACGGTCTGCATCCACTTGGCAAGGTCCTCGGCCTCTGGCCGGGCGATGACGATCCGGGGGTAGCGGCCATGCCCGCGATAGTTCAGATCCACCCAGGGCCGCACCAGGTCGCGGTTGAGCGCGCCGGAGAGCGCCTTGGCATCCGCCCTCTCGATGTCCTCCTGCACCATCCGGTGCTCCTTGCCGGACCCCAGCCCGCCGACCTCGGCGTCGGTGGTCGCGGTCTGGCCCAGCACCGCCTTCGAGACCTGCTTGTCCAGCCAGTCGGCCCGGCTCTCGTAGAGATCCACCGAGGCGCCGACGTTGCCGGTTTCCACGAACTCGATCTCCATGCCTTCGGGCATGATCGCGGCGCAATCGCCGGCGATGTTCGCCACCGCCCGGAACAGCGTGTTCCGGTCCTTCTCGGAAGCTCCCACCGGATACCTGCCCACGCGCAGGGGCTGACCATAGGTCTGGGTGAAGATCGCCCAGTCCCGCAGCGTGTACATCTTGAAGAGATAGGCCCAGGTCACGGCCCTGCAGATCCCAGACCGGGGCGTGATCCCGCTCTTGGCCCGGATCCGGGGATGGATGAACTTGTATGCCGGCAGCGGTTCGTCCTGGCCGTTCTCACCGATCAGGATTGGCGTCTTCAGATCGCGGCGGTCGAACCGAAACCAGCGCGGGTCCCGGGCCTCCAAACGCACCGGCCAGAACTGACCGGCGCTTTGCTCCCAGATGATCTCCGTGAAGGAATAGCCCTTGCCGATGCTGTCGAGGATATCGAACAGCTCCTCCTCCAGCTCATCGCGCAGGAGCCAAGTGCGCAGATCCTCGGCGATCCGCTTGTCCGTCGCCTCCGAACTGGCATCTTCGACCGTGATGTCGAGCTGGGTGACAGACCGCTTCCGCGTGCCAAGCACCCCGACATAGTGCAGGTCGCGCTCTTCCATCGCCTCGGCCAGCTCCAGCTGGCGTTCGGGATGCCCCTCGTCCGCTTCGCGCAGGATGTTCGCCAGGCGGCGCGGATCGAGCCCGTCGCCGGGGTAGCCGGTGAGCGGCGAACGCACGCCGGTCAGGGAGGGGCCTGCCACCTCGCGCGTCAGCTCACGCCGACGAACCGGGCGGCCCCATTGATCGACCAGTTGGGTCATCACTCAACTCCTTGTCAAAATACGCCCCCGCGCAGGCGCGCGCCCAGCGGCTGGCGCCACCAGGGCCGGTCATTGTCCCGGTCGTCGGGACCGTCCTGGCGTTCTGTCACCGGCTGGTAGGCGATCTCGGTGCCGGTCTGCCGGCTGGCGTACCAGGCGAGCGCCCCGGCCACGGCGCTATCGCCGTGCCGGTCCAGCCCGTCCGATCCCTTGAAGCGGAAGTCGCGCGGCACGCGGATGATGCCGTCCACGAACTGCAGCGCCTGGTGATCCGCCAGCACGTCGGCATGGGCCGGCAGTTCGATGGTACGGTCGGTGAAGGCCTCGATGTAGGAGGGCATCTCGGAGGCGTACCATTCGCGGCTGAAGCTCACCTCCTCGATCCGGCTGCCGTAGCGCATGGCCGCCTCCTCGGCGAGGTAGGCACCGTTGCCGGTCTTGTCGACGGCCCCCTTCATGAAGCGGGGCAAACGGTCGGCGATGTAGAATAAGACCTGCTTCTGCTGGCCGAAGGGGATGTTGCGCATTTCGACGATCAGCCTGCAGCGCTGGCGCAGGTCCTCGCCCTCTTCCAGGATCACGATGTCAGTAGCATCGCCGGACCGGGCAAAGTCCTCGCCGAGGTTGTGGCGGCGTTTGGGGTCCAGGCTGTCGAGAACCGGCTTCAGGTGGTCCTCGCACCAGGCCAGCGTCTCGGCCTTGCGCTGCTCCTCTGGCGCGTTCTTGAAGGCGTCCGGCTGGTGCCAGCGGTGGAAAGGCGCGCCCTTCGCCAGGCAGGCCTCGATCTGCACCCGCGTCAGCGCGGCACCGGCCATCTCCGAGGGGACCGCGTCGAGTTCCTGCTTCATCGCGGCGTCGCGCGCGCCGTAGGAGCTGCGGATCTGCGCCTCCCAGGCGTCCTGATCCTTCTGCGACCAGGTCTCGCCCTTCATCAGGCAAACCCGCTTGAAGAGACCGTTCCGCACCGCGTCGCCGAAAGTGCAGGTGTGGACCTTGAAGCCGTTCTTGCCCGCAAGCGCTTCGCGGATCAGCTCGTTGAACGGGTTCAGGTGCCCGTTGTGGGTCGAGATCACCCGCACCTTGCCGCCCCAGATCAGCAGGGCGTTCACCGCATCGATAACCTCGCGCACGTCGCGGTGGAACGCCGCTTCGTCGATGACCACGATGCCCTGAAGGCCGCGGATGTTGGCAGGGTTCGACGACAGCGCCTCGACACGGAACCCGGAGGCAAAGCGCACGCGGTAGGCCGCGATCTGCTTGGTCGTGCCATCGGGCTGCTGGTCCTCGAAGAGGAATTCCTCGACCTGCCCCAGTTCACCGGCCACCACCTTGGCGAAGTGCGCGACATAGCCGATTGCCTCGCGGCCCTTGTCCTTGGTGTCGCCGATGTAGAAGCAGTTCTGCCCGCCCGCATCGCGCGAGGCGGCGGCGATCAGCGTATCGTCTAGCATCTCGGCAAAGGTGATCCCCGTCCTGCGCCCCTTCCTGCAGATCTTCAGATCCGACAAATCCTCCAGCCAGGTCTTCTGGTGCTCCATTAGGATGCCATCGGCAAGCGGGTCGAGATCCGCCGGGATGTCCCCGCCGCGCGGCAGGTCGACGGGGAGTTCCTCAGGATTGCGGGAGAGGACAGGATGGGTCATGGCGGTCACTTCTTCGACGGTGTCGCCTCGGCCGGGAGGACCTGCCCTGGCAGCCCCGGGCGCCGAGGCCTGAGCGAGACCAGGTAGGGTTCTCCCCGCCACCAGCGCACCTTGGCGGCATCGCCGAGGTGGGTGACAAAGACCTCGCGGCGACCGAGGCACCAGGCCAGTGCGGCGCGCCATTTCGGCCCCTTGCGCCAGTGGTGGTCACCGACCAGGAGGATCGCATTGACCTGGGCGCGCGACCGGCTCACGACCGCAGCCCCAGCACGCCCTTGCGCAGGCGGTCGAGCATCTCGGCCGAGAGCCCGGCCTCGGTGGCCGTGGCCTCCAGCGCCTCGTCCATCTCCGCCTGTGCCACTTCGCGCGCCTCGCGGGCGACACGGGCGCGCTCATCGGCCAGAAGCTTCTCGCGCATGCCCGAACTGCTCATGAGGTCCTTGAGCATCCGGCCCAGGCTCATCAGGTCCTTGGGGTCGAGGTGCTGATCTTCGGCACGAACCGACTGGATCATGTGAATCGCGCTGGTGGCGATCATCTGCATCAGCACCTTGTGCAGCTCACCCTCGGCCTCGATGTCGAGATCCGACAGCAGGGTCTCGGCGATGGCGAAGGCTTCGCGCTGATCCTTCAGCGCCTTCGAGAAATCGCCGACAGCCGTCTTGCCCACCGACAGTTCAAGACCCGCCTCCTGCAGACGGAAGTTCAGCGCCTCGGTGACATCGACGATGTCGGCGAAGCCCCGGTCGCGCAGCTCCTCGGCCAGCCAGCGGCGCAGCTCCTCCGGGATCAGGTCCAGCTTCTTGGGCGGCGGCATGTCAGCTTCCCGGCCGGGGGCGCTGGACGCCGGGATGCTTGGCGATGCCCTGGGCAATCTCGACGCCGCGCGTGGTGGCGGTAGCGACGATGAAGCCGCCCGCCAGCTCCTCGGTGGTCAGCATGCCCTGTTCGGCCAGCCAGCTCAGCTCGGTCACCACCTGGTCGCGCGAATAGGTGATCCCGAAGCGCGGAAGAAGATCGGTCATGATCGAGACATTGGAGGTGTAGCGCGGCGCGTCCTCCAGCATTCGCAGGATCGCCAGGCGGGCGTGTTGCTGCAGTTCTTCGGCGTAGCTCATGGCCGGCCCCCGATGTTTAAAAGGTAGTTCTCGATCCGCTCGACCGCGACGTAGAGACGTTTCGTCTCCTCGCTGCGTGACGAGACGGTGGTTTCGATCCGGGAAAGCTGCGCGCCGAACTCGCCAAAGCGCAGCTCCAGCCCGTGCAGATCTTCCTTGGCAGGCAGACTGGCAACCGTCTGTTCAAGCGAGCTGATCCGCTTGTCCTGGTCATCCATGCGCCCCGATCCGGTCTTCAGGCGATCATCAAGCGCGGACTGGCGCGTGCGCATCACCGCGACGGACATCGCGACCAGGGAGATGACAAGAGCGGCGCCATCCAGGAGGATTTTGATCAGGTCATAGCTCACAAGGCGGGTCCTTTCTGGATCACTTCGACGCCCGCCAGGCATCGAGAGCGGGATTGTCGGAAAGCACGGGATCGGAGGCCTGGGGCGTCTCATCGCCGTCGAGGGCGCGCAGGCTGTCGCGGCTCTTCAGGACGGCTTGCGTCTGGGTCAGGAGGCCCGCCACGTCGCGCTGGAAGTCGAGGCCCTTCACCTGCTGGCGCCCTCCGAAAAAGAAGGTGACGATCACCAGGATCACCGCCCAGACGCTCTGCGGGATCACGGCCCAGGCGGCAAAGACCTGCGCCATGAAGACCGGGTCATAGGGGGTCCAGACCAGCACCCAGAGCGCCCAAAGCGCCAGCAACGGACGCGGCAAACGGTTGAGGCCGTCGATCAGGCTGTCCCACCAGGTGCGGCGCGTCCGCTGACAGAACTCGGCCGCGAACTGGTCCAGCGCCGCACTGTCCAGGTCATGGCTGCGTTTCGACGCGGCCTCTGCGTTGACCCGGAACACTTCCGCCATCTCGCGCACCGCGTTGCGGTCTCCACCGAAGAGCGTGGCGAGGATCTGACCGATCAGCCCCATGCCGCCACCCG
>NZ_JARAMO010000145.1:0-1283 GCF_028807275.1 Mameliella sp. AT18 | reverse complement strand
CAGGACCCGGTGAACATCGCCAACCAGGCGGCGGTCAGCTTTAGCTTCGCGGCGGCCGAAGTGGGGGCGGACTACGCCTATACCATCACCTCCGATGGCGGCGCAGGCAGCGTGACCGGCAGCGGCACAATCGTATCGGCGACCGACACGATCACCGGCATCGACGTCAGCAGCCTGCCGGACGGCACGCTGACCCTGACCGTGGTCCTGACCGACGCGGCCACCAATGTCGGCCCCGATGCCACCGACACGACGACCAAGGACGCAACCGCGCCCACCGCCCTCGCCATCGACACGCCGCTGGCCGGTGACGGTGTGGTCAACGCCGCCGAGGCCGCCTCGGTGACGGTCTCCGGCGGGTCGGTCGATCTGCCGAACGGCACCGTCGTCAGCGTCGCCGTCTCCGATGGCGCCGCGGGCGTCGTCTCGGGAACCGCGACCATCACGGGCAATGCCTGGTCCCTCACGCTGGATCTTTCGGGGCTGGCGGACGGACCGTTGACCGTGACCGCGGACGCCTCCGACCCGGCAGGCAACCCGGCGCCCCAGGCCTCCATCTCGGCCAGCAAGGACACGGGCATTCCGACCGTCACCATCGACACGCCGATCGCGGGCGATGACGTCGTCAACACCGCCGAGGCAGGGGCCTTCACCGTCTCGGGCACGGCGACGGGCGTGGTCGACGGCACCATCGTGCGCCTGATCCTGCGCGATACCGGCGGCGCGGCGGTTTACTACCGCGAGGCTGCGGTCAACGGCGGCACCTACAGCCTGAGCTTCGACATCTCGGCCCTGGCCGACGGCGACTATGACCTCTCCGCCGATGTCACGGACGCGGCGGGCAACCCGGCGGTTCCTGCCGTGACCACGATCACCAAGGACGGGCTGGCCCCCTCGATCGAGATCCAGGACCCCGATCCCACCGTGGCCGACAGCCTCTATGCCAACGCCGTGAACGCCGCCGAGGCGGCGGCATTCACCGCCTCCGGCGTCGCCCTGAACGCGGCGGACGCGGTGCAGGTGGTCATCACCGCCACCGATGGCGCGGCGGGCTCCGTCTCCGTCACCACCGGCCTGACCGCCGGTCCCGGCGCCTTCCACAGCTGGTCCGGCGCGCTCGACCTTTCCGGGCTGGCGGACGGCACCATCACCCTGACCGCCGAGGTCACCGACAGCTCTGGCAACAGTTCTTCGGCGACGACCGCCTTCCTCAAGGATACGACCGCCCCGGCGGGCTATTCCGCGAGCTTTGACCAGGACCCGGTGAACATCGCCAACCAGGC
>NZ_JARAMO010000144.1:0-5697 GCF_028807275.1 Mameliella sp. AT18 | reverse complement strand
GACCGCAGGGAGACGGGGGCAGCGCCCCCAACCTGCAACCGCTCCCGCCCCGCTCACCCCTTGGGCTTGACCGGGTTGCGATAGCTCATGCGCCGGACAGAGCCGGTCTTGGACCGCATCAGCAGCGTTTCGGTGGTGATCCAGCCGATCTCGCGCTTGATCCCGGGCAAGAGCGATCCCCCGGTCACGCCGGTGGCGGCAAAGATCACATCGGCGGTCACCATCTCGTCCCGGGCATAGATCTTGTCCAGGTCGGTGATCCCCGCCTTGGCCGCACGGCCCCGTTCGTCGTCGTTGCGGAACAGCAGACGGCCATAGATCTGGCCACCCATGCATTTCAGTGCCGCTGCCGCCAGAACGCCCTCGGGTGCGCCGCCGGACCCCATGTACATGTCGATGCCGGTCATATGCGGTTCCGCGCAATGCATGACACCGGCCACGTCGCCGTCGGTGATCAGGCGGATCGAGGCGCCGGTGGCGCGGACCTCTGCAATCATGTCCTCGTGGCGGGGCCGTTCAAGGATGCAGACGGTGATGTCGCTGGGGCCACAGCCCTTTTCCGTGGCCAGGGCCGACACGCGGGTCGCGGGCGGCATGTCCAGCGTCACGATCCCCTCGGGGTAACCCGGGCCGATGGCCAGCTTGTCCATGTAGACATCCGGCGCGTGCAGCATGCTGCCGCGCGGTCCCATCGCGATCACCGTCAGGGCATTGGGCATGTCCTTGGCTGTCAGCGTGGTGCCTTCGAGCGGGTCAAGCGCGATGTCCACGCCGGGGCCTTCGCCATTGCCGACCTCCTCGCCGATGTACAGCATCGGCGCCTCGTCGCGCTCGCCCTCGCCGATGACGACGACACCCTTGATGTCCAGTTTGTTGAGCTGGTCGCGCATGGCATTGACGGCGGCCTGGTCGGCGGCCTTCTCGTCGCCACGACCGATCCAGTCGGCGCTGGCGATGGCGGCCTGCTCGGCCACGCGGGCCAGGCCCAGGGACAACATTCGGTCATTGAAATCGATCGGGGTGGACATCGCCGGTAATCCTTCGTGAGTGCCGCGTCACCTCGTGAGTACCCCGCCGCAGGCAAGGGCCGCAAGGGGATAGAACCGCTTGCACCGACGGCTGCGCCCATTCGCCGAAAGGGGCGGAGTCATCCGATGATCAGAAGGTCATCCATGGCGAAGAAATTGCCCGAAGCCGCAAAGCGCACCTCGTCCACGCTGTCGAAAAGCGCATCGTCGAACTCGACGAATGTCGTGTCCCCCCTGACCAGCGAAACCGTCTGGGTGCCTAGCAGCGCACCATCGTCATAGGCCGAGACCTCCAGCGTCAAACTGCTGGCGAAAGGCGAGGTGAAATAGGCGCTTTCGAGATCGAAGTTGGTTTCGCGCAGGACCGAGACGTCTCCGGCGTTGTTGTTGGCCACGAACATGCCCGATTTCAGCGCGGGATTGTAGGGATTGTTGGCGCGCCCGTCGCTGAGGTAATCCAGGGCATTGACCGTCCCCCATGACCCTGCGAAGCGCAGCCCGCCCGGCCCGCCCGAGACGCCGTTCTCAAAGGTCTGCAGCAGCGGGTTGATGGCATTTTCGCCGTCGTCGAGCCCGAAGATATTTATCGTGACGGGCTGCGTTGTGCGGCCGCCCTCGCCATCCTCGACCGCGAAGATGAAGATATCGCTCAGCATATCGCCGAGGTTCAGGTCCTGCACTTCGGGATTGGTGTTCTCCAGCCGGTAGGTCCAGCCGCCGAAGAGGTCCACCTCGATGGTGCCGTAGTCGCCGATACCGCCCCCTTCGATGGACCATTCAAGCCGCCCGGTGCCGATGTCCACATCCTCGCCCAGAAGCTTGCCAAAAACAGTCAGGATCGTGTCCTCGGTCACCCTCCCCGTGATGTCGCCGGTGATTTCAGGAGCGTCGTTGAGACCCGTGATCGTCGCGGTGACGGTTTCGGTCGCGAAGCTGCCGTTGCCGTCACTGATGGTCACGTCATATGTGAAGGTCAGAACGTCAGTTGCGCCGAGATACTGGAATTCATCGTTCTGAACCGAGAAAGTCCAGGTTGCGGTACCCAGAGCCACACCCGCAGTGTCCGAAAGGACCACGCCGAGAAATCCGAGAGCATCCTCTTCGTTGAATCCCTGAACCGGCCCGTCCATGCCGGTCAGCACCACCTCGACGCTATGGGTGTCCAAAAGATCGACATCCCCGAAGGCGATCTCTCCGGTGTCGGTCAGATAGGGCGTGCTGTCGTCCTCAGTCACCGCCGCGCTGAAATCCGAGGCCGCCAGGTCGATCAAAACCGGGTCGTTGCGCCCCTCTATCACCAGCTCCCGGGTCAGCGTCGTCACGCCGCCCTGACCATCCGACACCTGCACACTCAGCGTTTCAAGCGCGAATTCGTTCACCGCCAGTCCCTGGTAGGAGGTTCCCGGATCGAAGGTCACATCGAAAGAGACGCCGGTGTAATTGCCCACTGTGACCGGGGTCGCGACCGGCACGGACAGGCTGCCGCCGGTCACCGACATGTTGTCCAGCACCACCGTGCCGCCATCCAGGTCGAAAGCGTCGAAAGTGATGTCGAGCGGATCGTCCTCGTTCGCGGTCTGGTCGGTCAACCGCACCAGCGGCGGGTTGTTGACCCCGACATGGAAGATGAAATCCGGGAATTCGAGCGTGCCGATATGCTTGAGCGTATCGATGCCCTCGTCGCCATCGTCAGGCCGGGTATCCTCGACGATCGTGGTGTTCCCCTGCCCGTCCGAAAACAGGAAATCCAGCACCGATCCCTGGTAGACCGCCGTATCGTCGCCGTCATTGCCCCGGATCAGGTCATTTCCGCCACCGCCTTCGACGGTGTCATCTCCGTCACCGGCGTTGATCTCGTCGTCCTCGTCGGATCCGGTAACCCGGTCGTTGCCATCACCCCCGTTGAATTTCGTCGCTTCGGTCCGGTCCGGCGGTGTCAGGATATCGTCTTCGTCCGTGCCATTGACCGGCTTGCCAAATGTATCCCTGGCCATCGCTTCCCCCCCCCCGGGCCTTGGCGTCAGTCCATGCCTCACGACCATGGGCCCGACGCGGACACGTGCTGTCCGCGTCGGCAAGAAAGGCGCCAGCCAAAAAATCGTGAAGAAAGGTTAACCCAGGAAAGTGTTTCTTCAAAACACTTTGATTACGCGACGTCAATTTGGCAGGTGGGCCGGCCGGTCAGACTTCCTCGATCCGCAGCGCCACGGGTGCCGTGATGACGACGCCTGTCGCCTCCATCGCGGCCAGCGCCTGATCCAGCGCATTGCGCGTCGTCTTGTGCGTGACGATCAGCACCGGGGCGCTGTCATCGTTGTGGCCATACTGGCGCATGCGATTGATGGAAACGCCCGCCTCGCCCAGCGCGGTGGCCACCTTGGCCAGCGCCCCCGGCTTGTCCGCCAGGGTCATGCGCAGGTAGTAGGGCGCTGGCGTCGAGGCGCGGGCCGGGACGGCCTCGACCAGGCTTGCGGCCGGACGGCCAAAGGTCGACACCCGCAGACCCCGTGCCACGTCCATGACATCGCCCATGACGGCGCTGGCCGTCGGGCCTTCACCGGCGCCGGCGCCGCGCATGACGATCTGGCCCACTTGGTCGCCCTCGATCACCACCATGTTGGTGCCGCCCTGCAACTGCCCCAG
The DNA here is from genome assembly GCF_028807275.1 of Mameliella sp. AT18. NCBI lineage: Bacteria > Pseudomonadati > Pseudomonadota > Alphaproteobacteria > Rhodobacterales > Roseobacteraceae > Antarctobacter > Mameliella sp. AT18. Next base: position 2,026 of record NZ_JARAMO010000144.1, on the reverse strand, counting down.
CGGAGAGTTCGCCGGCACCAGGCAGGGCGCCATGCTCTGTTCCAGCCCCCGCCCGGTCATCCGCGCGACGCCCAGCAGCTTGATCCGGAACCCCATGTCGGCGGCCTGGCGAATGTCCTCGATGGTGACGCTGCCGATGCCTTCCAGCTCGACCGCGTCGAAATTGACCTGGGTGCCGAAGGCGATGGAGGACAACAGCGACAGCTTGTGCCCGGCGTCGATCCCGCCCACGTCCAATTGCGGATCGGCCTCGAGGAAGCCCAGGGCGTCAGCCTCGGCAAAGGCCTCGTCATAGGTCAGGCCGCCGTCCTCCATCCGGGTCAGGATGTAGTTGCAGGTGCCGTTCATCACGCCCATTACGCGCTCGATGTCATTGCCGGCCAGGCCCTCGGTCAGCGCCTTGATGACAGGAATGCCACCCGCCACCGCCGCCTCGAAGCGCAGCACCGCGCCATGTGCCTCGGCCAGCGCCGCCAGCGCCTGGCCGTGATGCGCCAGCATCGCCTTATTGGCGGTGACCACGTCCTTACCCGCCTTCAGCGCGGCCTCGACAGCGGCCTTGGCCGGTCCGTCGCTGCCGCCCATGAGTTCGACAAAGACATCCACGTCCTCGCGCGTGGCCAGTGCCACCGGGTCATCCTCCCAGGCATAGCTGGACAGGTTCACGCCGCGATCCTTGTCGCGGGTGCGGGCGGAGACGGCGCTGATCTCGATGCTGCGGCCCGAGCGTTCGGTCAAGAGCTGTGCCTTTTGGCGCACGATCTTGACGACCCCCGTGCCCACGGTCCCCAGACCGGCAATACCTAGACGGAGTGGCTGGGACATGGGCGGGCTCCTTTTTCCCTCGGGGTCAGTTCCGGGTCGGGGTTATCGCCAAGCCTCGCCGGGGACAAGGGCGTCCGGCGTAGCGCGGGCTTTCGACCGTGTCATCCACCCGAGTGATGCGCAAAGACACCGCAGCCGGGGGCCTACTCGGCGCGCAGCGCCGCCGCCTTCTGCCGCAGCCTTGCCAGGCGACCATCGACACCGCGCGGCGCTATATCCACCCGTTGCAGCCGGCTGGCCCGTGCCTTCAGCGCCGCCACGCGCCCCTCGACCACGGCGGCCTCGCCGGGGGTGGCCCTCGGCACGGCGCCGTTCAGCAGCGCATCCAGCGGCAAGAGATCGGGATAGGGGGCGTCCGCCACGCCCGGCGTCTGCCGCGCATCCAGTTCCGGGAACTGGGTGCAGCCGGTCAGTGCCGCAATGACAGCAGCGCAAAGCAGGGGATGATGGAACCGAACCGCCATGTGCCAGTCATGCCCTAGCCCGCGCGGGCTGGCAAGCATCCGGGTTGATCTGAACGCCTGTTCAGATATTGATGACATCATGGCACGCACCCAGGGAAGCCACGCCGGGATCACCGGCCCTCGCATCCGCGAAGCGGCACTGCGCCTCTTTGCCGAACACGGATTTGCCGCCGTCTCGATGCGCCAGATCGCCTCGGCGGTGGGGCTGCAGGCAGGCGCTCTCTACAACTACACGCCCGACAAGCAGGCGCTGCTGTTCTCCCTGATGAAGGAACACATGGACGACCTGCTGGGCGATCTCGCCCGCCTGCCCTCGCAGGACGCGCCGCAGGCCCGTCTTGAATCCTTCGTCCGGTTCCACATCGCCTTTCACCTGGACCGTCCGGAACTGGTCTTCATCGCCTACATGGAACTGCGCAACCTCACGCCCGAGAATTTCCGGGTGATCGAAGGCCTGCGCCGCGACTACGAAGACGCGCTGGAACGGATCCTGAGCGACGGCGTCGCCGCGGGCAGTTTCGAGGTCGCCGATACCAAGCTCGCGACGCTGGCCGTGATCGCCATGCTGACCGGCGTCACCACCTGGTATCGCCCGGACGGCCGCCTGAGTGTCCCCGAGGTGCAGGATCTCTACTGGGACATGGTGCGCAAGTCGGTCTCCGCCTGATGGCGCTCCGTCCGCCCCCCGTCCCGAACCCGGGCTCAGCCTGTTCCTTGGTGACTCCGGAAGCGAAAAA
>NZ_JARAMO010000143.1:0-4813 GCF_028807275.1 Mameliella sp. AT18 | reverse complement strand
GTACGTTTTGTACAAAACGTACAAAACGCCGCCCGGTCTCAGTGCCCGCCCAGGATGCCCGTGCGAACGTTGTAATCGACCGCCAGTTCGTAATCCGGGTCGTCGTCGCTATCGACCATCAGGTGGCCCGCCTTGGTCAACAGCTTGTGGCAATCCCGGCTCAGGTGACGCAGCTTGATCTGCTTTCCGGCGTCCTGGTACTTGCCCGCAACCGCCTCGATCGCCTGCAGGGCCGACTGGTCGACAACCCGGCTTTCGTTGAAATCCACGATCACCACGTCCGGGTCGTTTTCCACGTCGAACAGTTCCACGAACCCGTCGGTCGAGCCAAAGAACAGCGGTCCCTGGATCTCGTAGACCTTGGCGCCCAGGTCGGTGTGCGACTCGCGCGTCTTGGCATGGATGCGCCGGGCGTTGTTCCAGGCATAGGCCAGAGCCGAGACGATGACACCGACGACGACCGCGACGGCCAGGTCTTCCATCACCGTGACGACTGTCACAAGCAGGATGACAAAGGCATCCATCGCCGGAACCTTTGTCAGGATTTTCAACGAGTTCCAGGCAAATGTCCCGATCACCACCATGAACATCACCCCCACCAGCGCGGCCAGCGGGATCAGTTCGATCAGCGGCGCGGCAAAGAGGATGAAGGTCAGCAGGAACAGCGCGGCCGCGATGCCCGCGATCCGTGTGCGCGCGCCGGATTTAACGTTGATCATCGACTGGCCGATCATCGCACAGCCGCCCATGCCGCCGAAAAAGCCGGTCAGGATGTTCGAGGCCCCCTGCGCGATACATTCCTGGCTGGCGCCGCCGCGCTTGCCGGTGATCTCTCCCACCAGGTTCAGGGTCAGCAGCGATTCAATCAGCCCGATGGCCGCCAGGATCACGGCATAAGGCAGAATGATTTCAAGCGTTTCCAGGTTCAGGGGCACCGCCGGGATATGGAAGGGCGGCAAGCCCCCCTGGATCGAGGCCAGGTCGCCCACGCGCGGCACGTCCAGTCCGAAGCCGATCACCAGCGCGGCCACGACAAAGATCCCGGCCAGCGGCGCGGGCACAACTTTGCTGACCTTCGGCATGACCCAGATGATCGCCATCGTCAGCGCCGTCAGTCCCAGCATCAGGTACAGCGGCATCCCCGAAAGCCATTCGCCCCCGCCCATGCCGTGCCCGGTATTTTCCATTGTTCCCGGGACCTTGAACTGACCCAGCTGGGCCAGAAAGATCACGATGGCCAGCCCGTTCACAAAGCCCAGCATGACTGGATGCGGCACCAGGCGGATGAACTTGCCCCATTGCAGCGCCCCGGCGATCACCTGCAGAATGCCCATCAGGACGACGGTCGCGAACAGGTATTCGACCCCATGCTGCGCCACCAGCGCCACCATGACCACCGCCAGCGCCCCCGTCGCGCCAGAGATCATGCCCGGCCGCCCGCCGATCAGCGCCGTCACCAGCCCCACGAGGAAGGCCGCGTAAAGCCCCACCAGCGGGTGCACCCCGGCGACAAAGGCAAAGGCCACCGCCTCGGGCACCAGCGCCAGCGCCACGGTCAGACCCGCCAAAAGCTCGATCCGCCACCGGCTGGGCGTCAGTTTCTCGTCCGGCATCAGGGACAGGTCGGGCAATTCCACGCGGTTGGCGAAACGCGCCAAGAGGGCTTTTTTCATCGGGGATCCTTTCCTGGGCGCAGCATCGGGCAGCCTGTGGCCGCTAACGCCGCATCGCAGCATGTTCGCGATTCAGGGCCTCATAGCGGAACCTGGCCAAAGATGCACGGAATTCTTCCGTATGCGACCGGACCACAGCCAGCGGGTATCCCACAGAGGCAACACCGGCGGGATTGTATCACGAAACCCCGCTCGGGCGCTTGCCCTCGGACACGCATCCGGCACACTTCGGGCAAAGCGAAACACCAGGCGCCGCGACGCCACGCAAGGACGGGGTACAGACATGACGGATACGATGATCGCCGTGATCGGCGGGTCGGGCATCTACGACATCGACGGGCTGGAAGGCGCGGCATGGCAGGCCGTGGACAGCCCCTGGGGCACGCCCTCTGACGAGATCCTGACCGGCACGCTGGACGGCGTGAAGATGGCCTTCCTCCCGCGCCACGGCCGGGGCCACGTCCACGGGCCGACGACGGTCCCCTATCGCGCCAATATCGACGCGCTGAAACGCATCGGCGTGACCGACGTGATCTCCGTCTCTGCCTGCGGCTCCTTCCGCGAGGAAATGGCGCCGGGCGATTTCGTCGTCGTCGACCAGTTCATCGACCGCACCTTCGGGCGTGAAAAATCCTTCTTCGGTACCGGCTGCGTCGCCCATGTCTCGGTCGCCCATCCCACCTGCCCGCGCCTGGGCGATGCCTGTTTCACCGCCGCCAGGGACGCCGGGATCACCGTACACAAGGGCGGCACCTACCTTGCGATGGAAGGGCCGCAATTCTCGACCCTGGCGGAGTCGAAGATGTACCGTGAAAGCTGGGGCTGTGACGTGATCGGCATGACCAACATGCCCGAGGCCAAGCTCGCCCGCGAGGCCGAGCTTTGTTACGCCTCCATCGCGATGGTCACCGACTATGACAGCTGGCACCCCGACCACGGCGAAGTCGACATCATGGACATCATCAAGACCCTGTCAGGCAACGCCGACAAGGGGCGCGAGATGGTGCGCCGCCTGCCCGCCCTCCTGGGGGCCGACCGTGCCCCCTGCCCGCACGGCTGCGACCGGGCGCTGGAATACGCTCTGCTCACCGCGCCCGAGAAGCGCGATCCCGCGCTACTGGCGAAGCTCGATGCGGTCGCGGGCCGGATGCTGGGTGGCAACTGACGCCCGGCCATGCTGAGACCTGCCCTGTTCTGCCTGGCACTCGCCCTGCCCTGCGCCGCCTCGGGGGCGGTGGACTATGTCGAAACCGATGGTCTGCTCAGCGACGAGGATTTCTACCGGCTGGTCGCCTGCGCCGCCCCCCCGGGCCAGTCCTGCCGCAAGGACATGGTGCGCTGGCCCACAGACCGCCCCCTGCGGGTGCAGTTCGCCCGGATCGACCGCGCCTTTCTGGGCGGGCGGCAGAAACGCGCGCGCGCCGCGCTGGAACGGGCCATCCAGTACATCAACCGTGCCGGGGCCGGCATATCGCTCCGCGAAGTTGCGCCGGAGGCCGAGGCCGACATCCGCATCTACCTCGTCGATACGGACGGCTCCACGCCGATCAGCGGCACCGGCATCAAGGGCGTAGACGGCATGACCGTCACCGGCGCGCGCGTCATCGTCTGGTCGCGCAGCGACACCCATGTGATCCAGCGCGCGCGGATCATCTTTGGCACGCGGCTGGACATCCGCCACTACGAATCCGCCATGATCGAGGAACTGACCCAGGCCCTGGGCCTGTTGACGGACATCCGGAATCCCGCTTACCTCGGCAGGTCGATCTTTTCGCAGGATGACAATCAATCCAAGGACCTCGGCCCGCAGGATATCAAGGCCCTGCGCCGCCACTATCCGCCACGGGAGTAGCCTCATGGACCTGAATCTCTGGCTGGCCTTCGTCGCCGCCTCGACCGCCCTGCTGCTGATCCCGGGCCCCACCGTTCTGCTGGTCCTGTCCTATGCGCTCAGCAAGGGCCGGTCTGTGGCCATTGCCTCTGCCGCCGGCGTGGCCACCGGCGATTTCATCGCCATGAGCCTGTCTCTCGCGGGCCTCGGCGCGCTGGTCGCCGCCTCGGCGACGCTGTTCACGGTGCTGAAATGGGTCGGCGCCGCCTATCTGGTCTGGCTGGGGATCAAGCTGATCCGCTCGGCCCCGCATGAGGGGCTGGCCCTGCCTGACAGCGACGTGACCGCGCACGGCGTCTTTGGCCACAATCTCGCCGTGACCGCGCTGAACCCCAAGAGCATCGCCTTCTTCATCGCCTTCGTACCGCAATTCGTCACCCCCCAGGCGCCGCTCCTGCCGCAGTTCGCTATCCTCGTGAGCACCTTTGTCACCCTGGCGGCGCTCAACGCCCTCGCCTATGCGCTGGCTGCCGACCGGCTGCGGCGCATGATCCAACGACCCTCGATCCTGGCCTGGCTGACCCGCGCGGGCGGCGCCACGCTGATCGGGATGGGCGTGCTGACGGCAACACTGCGCCGCGCCTGACAGGGGGCCTGCGGGCAGAAGACTTGCACAGCCCGCCGCTGCCACGCTACGGCGGGCGGGCGTTTCAACCGGGGACCCTTCCATGCCGCGCAAGACAGAGATCAAGGACTACATCCGGACCATCGTCGATTTCCCGCACGAGGGGATCATGTTCCGGGATGTCACCACGCTGTTCGCCGACCCGCGCGGCTTTCGCATGGCCATCGACCAGCTCCTGCACCCCTACGCCGGGGTGCGCTTCGACAAGGTGGTGGGGCTGGAGGCCCGCGGCTTCGTCCTGGGCGGCGCCGTGGCGCACCAGCTCTCCGCCGGTTTCGTGCCGATCCGCAAGAAGGGCAAGCTGCCCGGCGCGGTCATCTCCGAAGACTACCAGCTGGAATACGGCGAGACGGTGGTCGAGATCCACGACGACGCCATAGAGGCGGGCGAAAAGGTGCTGCTGGTCGATGACCTTCTGGCCACGGGCGGCACCGCCGAGGCCGGCATCAAGCTGGTCGAACGCCTGGGCGGCGAGATCATCGGCTGCGCCTTCGTGATCGACCTGCCGGACCTGGGCGGCCGCAAAAGGCTCGAAGCAATGGACATGGACGTCCATACACTCTGCACCTTCGACGGTCTCTGACACCCGCTCCGCGCTTCTTTGGTTTCAAAAATACCTCGGGG
>NZ_JARAMO010000142.1:0-1111 GCF_028807275.1 Mameliella sp. AT18 | reverse complement strand
GGTGACGGCATGGGCCGCGCCTTTCCCGAGATGCAGATGACCACCTATGCGATCTACGGCCATAATTCGACGCCCTCGGTCATGTGCGACCCGCATGGAAATGCGGTCTGCTTTGAACATGCCATCACCGAGAAATGGCATGAAACCATGGCGCGGGCCTGTGTCATTGCACAGGGCGGGGCCTCGGTTCTGGCCTCGGCCCCGATGAGCGGGGCCTTCTTCAAGGCGCACGCGATCCCGCACAGCTACACCCAAGCCATCGGCCTTGGCCAGGCGGTGCTGGACGCGCGCCGGGCGCATGAGGACCCGATCAAGGCGATCTGCGAACGCGAGGGCGGCAAGCATGTCTTCTCGGGCAAGATCAACGACCTCAAGCGGCACTTCGAACGCGGCTTCAACGTCGGCGTGGCCAGCATCGAGGGGCTGGACGATTGCCGCGGGTCCGTGGGTGAGATCACCATTCAAAACGAATTCCTGATCTTCCGCCGCGACGGAGAGATGCAGGCCTGCGTGCCCGACCTGGTGGTTGTCCTTGACCTGGATAGCGGCCTGCCGATCACCACAGAGGTTCTGCGCTACGGCCAGCGGGTCGCGGTCCTCGCCCTGCCCTGCCACGAGCTCTTGCGCACGCAGCAGGCGCTCGACGTGATCGGCCCCGCGGCCTTCGGCTTCCCGGAACTGGTCTACCGCCCACTTGCGGAAACCGCGTGATGGGGTTCACGGTATCCTCTGCCGACATGGAGGCCATCGCCCTTGGCGGTGCCTTCCTCGGCACCGGGGGCGGTGGTGATCCCTACATCGGCAAGCTGATGGCGCAGGCCGCGCTGGACGCGCACGGCCCGGTCACCGTTACCGACGTGGCGGAAGTGCCGGACGATGCGGTTTGCGTGCCTGTCTGCATGATGGGCGCGCCGACCGTCATGGTCGAGAAACTGCCCAACGGTGAAGAGGCCGCTGCCGCGCTTTCCGCGCTCGAAGCGTATCTCGGTACCAAGGTCGACTACCTGATCTGCATCGAGGCGGGCGGCCTCAACTCGACCATTCCCTTTGCGGTCGCCGCGGCGACGGGGCTGCCGCTGCTGGACGGTGACGGCATGGGCCGCGCCTTTCC
>NZ_JARAMO010000141.1:0-5160 GCF_028807275.1 Mameliella sp. AT18 | reverse complement strand
GCGCGAAAGATGTCAGCGATCTCCAGCTTCGGCCGGGGCATCCCGGCGCCCGGTCACTCCAGACTTCGCTTCACGGCGTGGTCCTGCAGCTTGGCCAGCATCTCGTAAGGGTTGACAGTGTCGGGGATCGCCTTGGTTGCAACATGCGTGTATTGCGCCGTCGTCGCGAGTTTGGCGTGGCCGAGCAGCACCTGGATCACCCGCACATCCGAGTTGGCTTCAAGCAGGTGCGTCGCGAAGCTGGGCCTCAGGGTGTGCAAGGTGGCGGCCTTCTTGACCCCGGCCATGGTCTTGGCCGACGTGAAGGCCCGGCTCAACTGACGCGGCGAGATCAGGTTGATCTTCGGCTTGCCCGGGAACAGCCAGCCTTCGGGCCGTGCTTCACGCCAATAGTCTCGGAGGAGTTCGAGCAAACCTGGTGACAGCATCACCTTGCGGTCCTTCCGCCCCTTGCCCTGCTCGACATGGATCAGCATCCGGTCGCTGTCGATGTCGCCGATCTTGAGATTACAGACCTCGGCGGCCCTCAGGCCAGCCCCGTAGGAGATGCTGAGCGCGGCCCGATACTTCAGGCCGGGCCCCGGCGCCGCCATCAGGATGTCGGACACCTCTTCGACGCTGAACACCACGGGCAGCTTCCGCGGCTGGGTGCGGAACTGCATGTAGCGCTTCATGTCCTCGCGCCCGCAGGTCATGCCGAAGAAGAACCGGAGCGCCACGATCCTCACGTTGAACGTGCTGGCCGTGACCCCGGTGTCGGTCATGTGCAGTTGGTAGGCGCGCAACTCCTCCGGGGTGGTGGTGTCCGGCGAATGCCCCAGGAACCGGGCGAAATCCTTGATGGCCCGGATGTGGGACTTCTGCGCCTTCTCGCCCATCCCTCGGATGCGCATGTCTTCGATCATCCGCGCCCGTAGCGGCGAAATCCTCTCATCGGTCATGGGAACCTCCTGTCTGTCGATTGAGAGGCCTCAATCGTCAGGCGCAGACGCCATTCCCAAATGCACAGGCTGGCGATCAGTCCCGAACGCCCGCCACGGGCGTCAATGCCGCGCGAGCGGCTTCGTCCTTGGGCCGATCGCGACGCCCCGATCGTCAGGGCGGACTTCGGACTTTTCCCGTATTTTCGGGCTGAAGCTTCGCCGCCGTAGAAACCGACCTTGCAACTGATGTTCCATGTGACACCTGCACGTCGCGCCGTCAGGCCTATCAGATCTCTCTGTCACCCAGCGCGTGGCGCGGCCAAGATCACCATGGCTCCGGCGAGGCACAGCCCTGCACCGGCAAAATCCCAAAGGTCCGGCCGCTGCCCCTCGACGCCCCACATCCAGAACAGCGAAGCGGCGATGTAGACGCCGCCGTAAGCCGCGAACGCCCGGCCTGCGAAACCGGTGCCGACCTGCGCGAGCAACCAGCCGAATAGGGCGAGGGTCACAATGCCCGGAACCAGCCAGAGGCTCGAAGCGCCACGCCACCAAGTCCAGATGGCAAAGCATCCGGCAATCTCAGCAAGCGCGGCGAGCGGGTATACCACGATCGCCGGCATCAGGAGTCGGCCTGCTCGTGATCAGACAGACATTCCTCGTGATCGCGCAAGACCTCAAGGATACGGCAGTCGGCCACGCGGTCGGCGCTGCACTCGCCAATCATCCGTCGGAGTTCGACCCGAAGCGCCTCAAGTCGGGCGATCCGCGCCTCGACCTCGCGCAGCTGTTTCTGGGCGACTGCATCGACCTGCGCGCATGACCGTTCTGGGCTGTCAGAGAGATGCAGAAGCTCGCGGATCGCGCTAAGCGTGAATCCGAGCTGCCGGGAGTGACGGATGAACGAAAGACGATCAAGCTCGACATCCCCATAGCGTCGCTGCCCACCATCTGTCCGACCGGGCTCAGGCATCAGACCAATCTGTTCGTAGTATCGGATCGTTTGCACCTTGGTGCCGGTGCGCTTGGCGAGAGTGCCGATCGAAAGCATGGGTTTCCTCCTAAGGCCCTGTGCTGCTGGGATCGCGTGGCTCCTCGCCACGGTAAACGATGTGGTAAATCTCCAGCCGAGGCTTGAACCTACAGTTGCTGTAGGTCCTATATCAAGGTTCGGTCGAAGAATCACGACGGAGAGCCTTCATGGCAGACAGGGGCGCAGGACAACGCGAATGGCGCGTGACAGGCATGGATTGCGGGTCATGCGCTGCCAAGGTGCGCGGCGCGGTTGAGCGCCTGCCTGGCGTCGCGGATGTCGATGTCGCGCTCATGGCCGAACGGTTGCGACTGACGCTCGATGAGACACAGACACCGCCCGAGCGCATCGAGAAGGCAGTGCGCGGCGTCGGCTTCGGCATCGCGGCCAAGGGCGCACGGCCAGAGAAGCCCAAGGGCGGCATTGTCCTGCCGGATGGAGCTTTTCCGGATGCGGCGGAGGCCGTGGAAATCGACAGCGAGCCGAAGGAGACCACTGGGCCCGACGACGATGCGCCGATCTCTTGGGTGAAGACCGCCAAGGGTCGCCTTGTGCTCGGCACCGGCGCCTTGCTCGCGGCGGCCTGGGCGTTGCGTCTCGTCCTGCCGGCTGAGAGCGCGCATTGGGCGTTCGTCCTGGCGACATTGGTCGGGATCGTGCCCGTGGCGCAGCGCGCCTTCGCCATGACGCGGGCCGGAATGCCCTTCACCATCGAGATGCTGATGACCATCGCCGCTGGCGGTGCGCTGATAATCGGCGAGCCAGAAGAAGCGGCGCTTGTCGTGTTTCTTTTCGCCGTTGGCGAACTCCTGGAAGGCGTCTCGGCCGGCAAGGCACGTGACAGCATTCGGGCGCTCTCGAAGCTCGTGCCGAAGACGGCGCGGCTCGAAGTGGGCGGCAAAACACGTGAAGTCGCGGCCGAGAAGCTCCAGGTCGGCCAGATCGTGCAGGTCCGGCCCGGCGACCGCGTGCCCTGCGACGGTGAGGTGATCGACGGCACGTCGGGCGTCGACGAGAGCCCGGTGACTGGCGAGAGCGTCCCGAGCCTCAAGGAGCCGGGCGCGGAGGTCTTCGCAGGGTCGATCAACGCCGAGGCGCTTTTGCGCGTGCGGGTCACGAAGGCGGCCGAGGACAACACCATCGCCCGCATCGTCCGCGTCGTGGAAGAGGCCGAGAGCGCCCGTGCGCCGACCGAGCGCTTCATCGACCGGTTCAGCCGGGTCTACATGCCCGCCGTGGTCGCAACCGCTGTTCTCGTCGCTGTCGTCCCGCCGCTGGCCTTCGGGCTGGCCTGGGGCGAATGGGTCTACCGGGCGCTGGCGCTGCTGCTGATCGGCTGTCCATGCGCGCTGGTGATCTCGGTGCCGGCCTCGATCACCTCGGCGCTCTCCACCGGGGCGCGGAACGGCCTGCTGATGAAGGGCGGCGCTGTGATCGAGGCAGCGGCTCGCACCACCTATGTCGCCTTCGACAAGACCGGGACGCTCACGCATGGCAGGCCCCGCGTGACAGATGTCTCTGTGTTGAGTGGAAGCGCCGACGACCTCATGGCGCTTGCCGCCGGGGTTGAGAGCGGCGCGAGCCACCCGCTCGGGCAGGCGATCTGCGCCGAGGCCGAGCGGCGAGGCGTCGGCACGGTGGCAGCGACCGGAGGCCGTGCGCTTCCCGGCAAGGGGGCGGAAGCGTCGATCGACGGAGCGATCGTCTGCGTGGGCTCTCCACGGCTGGCGGAGGAGCGCGGCGCGCTCACGGACGACCTGCGGAGTCGCGTGGCGGCGCTGGAAGCCGACGGCAAGACGGTGGTCATCGTGCTCTGCGAAGACGTGCCTCAGGGCCTCATCGCGCTCAGGGACGAGCCGCGCACCGATGCGGCGGACGCGGTCGCGCAGCTGCACAGCCTCGGCATCTCTTCGGTCATGCTGACGGGGGACAACCCGCGCACGGCGCAGGCCATCGCAGACGGGCTCGGGATCGAGCATCGTTCGGAGCTCATGCCGGAAGACAAGGTGACGGCGATCCGCGAGCTGACGACGGACGCCCGCGTGATGATGATCGGCGACGGGATCAACGACGCGCCCGCGCTTGCCGCCGCGCATGTCGGCGTTGCCATGGGCTCGGGCACCGATGTCGCGCTGGAGACGGCCGACGCGGCGATCCTTCGTAACCGTGTGACGGACGTGCCTGCCAAGATCCGCCTCACGCGCGCGACCATGAGAAATATCCGCCAGAACATCGCGATCGCGCTCGGGCTCAAGGCGGTGTTCCTCGTGACCACCGTGCTCGGGGTCACCGGCCTCTGGATCGCGATCCTCGCCGATACCGGCGCCACAGTGCTGGTCACGATGAACGCCCTCCGGCTGCTGTTCTTCCGGCCCGCCGGTACGCCTGAACCGACAGAACGCATCGGTGCGACCGCTGAGTAGGCATGCCCCGAGCACGTTGCCACAACGACCCGAAAGCAGACAGCAATTATCTTCACCCGCCGAGCCTTGACGGCAACCGCCGCGTGCTTCGCCGCGGCGGCGCCGACTGCTGACCTCGGCCTCTCGGCGCATGTTGCACGAGGTTGCGGATGACCAGTTCGGAGAAGCCACACCGCAGCGTTGACCATCCAGGTGGAGGTCGGCTCTGGGCCGCTCGCGGTCAGGCGCTGGCGCCTCACATAACCTGATGGCGGACAGTCCCTCATAAGCGCTGCCAGCACGTCGTGCCCCTTTCGGAAATCGACCGGCCTTGTCGCAACCATGATTGATCCACACCTGGTTCGACGGGAGGATCATGCCGGTCCTGTCAGCGCAAGCGCGACCATCGTGACTTACTCCGCCGGCGCGTCGGCCTCAAAGCGGACCATCACCGGCCTCATGATAATCTCGACACTCTCCACGGTAGCGGCCTGTTCGGGCGGCGGGCTCGCTACGACGAAAGGTGGTTCGCCTTTGGGCCAGGTCGGGCTGCAACCTTGTTGACCGTGGCTCAAGCGTCAATCCGACGCGACAGAGCCGTCTGCATGGCCCGGTACTGGTGCCACAGCCTCTCCTGGCTCAAGTGCGGAAAGTAGACAGTGCTCTTAGGTTCGTTGAACCTTCGTACCAGAGATCTGGCGTGTCCAGATAGGCCAGGTTCTCGATGAAACAGTGCTTCACTGGCCAAATTTCAACAGCTTGGCCGACACTATCTGTCTTCGGGAGGCAGGGGCCGGAGGTT
>NZ_JARAMO010000140.1:0-10994 GCF_028807275.1 Mameliella sp. AT18 | reverse complement strand
AAATTATCGGCGATGCCGCTCTGTGCCGAAACTTCATCGCGCTCTTCAGCCTCCCGCAGCCGCAGGCGAACGTGGCATGCCCTCGATCGGAGAAAGCTTGACCGAGCCTGGCGCCTGATAGACCTGGCCTCTGTTGAATCTGCCTCCCCCCCCAAAAGCGCCGGTGTCATTGGTTGATCTCGGCAACCACAGGTCATCCAGGGGAACTCGAACGTTGGCCGCTAGCGGCCCTAATCGGACCTCTGCCGTCTATTCGAAATACTGCACTGCTCTCCGTTGAAGAAGACATTCGCTGCAACGGCGCAAACGGAAGCCTCGGCTCAGTCGGCACAGCAGGGCTGCACAAGGCTCACCTAAAAGCTAACTCAGAAGTTCGCGGGCGATGATGGTTCGCTGAATCTCCGAGGATCCCTCGTAGATCCTAAAGATCCGCAAGTCGCGCAGGTAGCGTTCCAGCGGAAAGTCGCGGATGTAGCCGTAGCCGCCGTGGATCTGCAGCGCCCGGTCCGCGATGCGCCAGGCCGCCTCGCTGGCATATAGCTTGGCAAAGGCCGAGTCCGAGGAATACCGCTCGCCGGTGCCGCGCTTGCGGGCGGCTTGCAGCCCCAGGGCCCGCGCCGCGGCCAATTCGGTGGCACTGTCGGCCAGCATCCACTGCAGCCCCTGGAAGCTGCCGATCGGCTGTCCGCCAACCTCGCGCTCCTTGGCATAGGATACAGCCGCATCCAGCGCGGCGCGCGCGATTCCAGTGGCCTGCGCCGCCACTTCGATACGGCCGTTGTCCAGCACCTTCATCGCGGTGCGGAATCCGGTGCCTTCGTCGCCCAGCCGGTTTTCCGCGGGCACGTGGCAGTCAAACGAAATCGGGAACACATGGCCGCCGCGCAGGCCCATGGTTTCCTCGTGCTTGCCGATTTCCACCCCGTCGGTCTTGGCCGGTTCCACCACAAAGGCGCTGACCCCGCGGGCGCCGGCTGCGTTGTCAGTCTTGGCATAGACCACGATGAAATCCGCAGCACCCGCATTCGAGATGAAGCATTTGGAGCCCTTCAGTCGATAGCCGTTGCCATCGCGAGTGGCGGTGCTGCGCATGTCCGCCGGGTTGGAGCCGGCCATCGGTTCCGTCAGGGCGAAGGCCCCCAGCGCCTGGCCCGCCGCCGCGGCGGGCAGAATGCGCTGCTGCAGCGCCTCATCTGCACCCAGAAGCAGCGAATCCGTGGCCAGGAAATGCGCCGTCAGCATCGAGGCGGTAGAGCCGCAGGCCCCCGCGATAGCCTCCACCGCGCAATAGAGCGCAGGGCCGGACAGACCGATGCCGCCATGAGCTTCGGGCAGGTTCATCCCCATGATGCCCATCTCAGCCAGAGCCGGAAGGTGCAGGGTTGCAAATTGGGACTTCGCATCGATTGCGGCAGCAGCAGGTACCAGTACCTCGCTGGAAAACCGTTCTATCTGATCGATGGCCGCCTGTTCTTCGCTGTTTAGATCAAGGCTCATTGGGCCTCTCCCTTTTTTTGCCGTAGTTGTTGCAGAATGTCCTGTGTGTCGGCGCCCAAGGCGGGCGCTGACTGGCGTCCGCCCCGCGGCGCACCGCTGAAATGCACCGGCTGCTCCGGCACCGTGACCGTGCCAAGGGTGTGGTGCTTTACCACCGAGGCCAGACCGCGCGCCTGCGACTGCGGCGAACCCCAAGCCTCGGGCACCGAACACAGGGCTGCGGCTGGAATGCTTGCCTCGGACAGAACCGCCACTGCGTCCTGCGCGCTGCGGTCCGCGGCCCAGCTTTCGATTTGCTGCGCCAGCGCAGGTTCGTTCTGCCGCCGCAAAGCATCGCTGGCAAAACGCGGATCCTCCGCCAGTTCCGGCGCGCCGATGGCTGCTGCGAAGCGCTCAAACAGCCGGTCATTCAGCACCGCAACGGTGAAGCGGCCATTCCCGGCGGGATAGGTGCCGAAAGGGGCCGACAGCGCGTGTTTGCTCCCCGTCCGCTTTGGCGCCTCACCCGCCATCAGCGCCCGGCAGGCCGCCACCGGCATCATCGACACCAGCGAGTCATAAAGCGCCAGATCAACATGCCGCCCCCTGCCGCTGCGTTCCCGGTCAAACAACGCCACCATCGCCCCGAAGGCCGCGAACATGCCGCCTGCAACGTCGGCAAAGGCGTCTCCGACCATCATCGGCGGGCCGTCCTCGGCCCCGGTTATATCCATCAACCCGCTCATCGCCTGGATGATGATGTCATAGGCCGGCAGCATCCGGTTTGGGCCTGTCTGGCCGAACCCGGACACAGAAACATAGACCAGCCGGGGACAGGCCGCGCACAGTTTCTCCGCACCCAGTCCGAACCGCTCCATCACGCCGGGGCGGAAGTTTTCGACCAGCACGTCGCACTCTGCCGCGAGCGCCCGCGCCGCCGCCGCGCCGTCCTCGGATTTCAGATCCAGAACGATGGATTTTTTGCCGCGGTTTACCGATTGGAACAGTAGGCTTTCGCCGTCCCTGAATGGGCCGATGTGGCGGTAGTCGTCGCCCGAGGGCGGCTCCACCTTGATCACCTCTGCGCCCAGATCGGCCATCAGGGCCGTGCAGTAGGGCCCGGCCAGGACCCTGGAAAAGTCCAGAACCCGAACCCCCTCCAGCGGCCTGCGGCCTGCCGTTTTATCATCTTCGCACATGCGCTCACCTTCAATTGCTTGCTGGAGGATAGCGCCTGGTTGGGTATATTCAGAAATGCGGGATGCATATAAAAGGTATACCAATATGAATATACCGTTGAACTTCCGCCAGGTTGAAATCCTGCTGGCCGTCGCGGACACCGGCAGCACCGCCGCAGCGAGCCGCGCGCTGTACACCTCGCAGCCGTCGGTTTCGCTGGCTATTTCCCGCTGCGAAGAAGTGTTCGGACAGAAGCTCTTTATCCGCATCCCCGGGCACGGGATGGAGCTGACCCCGTTCGGGCAGCACAAGGTTGCACAGCTGCGCGAACTGGAGAAACAGGCCCGCTGGGTGCTGAGCGGCGGTGAGGGCACGCCGGAGTTCCTGAATCTGGGGGTGTTTTCAACGCTCGGCCCGCGCTATGCGCCGCAACTGGTGCGCCGCTTTCTGGACACCCGTCCCGACGCCGAAGTCCGCATCCTTGAAGGTGATCTGCAAACGCTGTTCGACTGGCTCAGCGGTGGCAGGATCGACTTGGCGCTGCTGTACGATTTCGGCATTCCGTCCGATTTTGTCATCACGCCTCTGATGGCGGCAGAGCCCTACGCCCTGCTGCCGCGGGGGCACAGGCTGGCACAGCAGCCCAGCGTTCACGCCAAAGACCTGGCGCAGGAGCCGATCATCCTGATGAACCTGCCCCGCAGCCGCGGCTATTTCCTGTCTCTGCTGCAGAATGCAAGAGTCCCGGTGCGGGTGGCCCACGAAACCGGCTCGATCGAAATGTTGAGATCAATGGTGGCCAACGGGTTTGGCGTTGGCCTGCTGGCAACGGACCTGCCAGACGGCCCGTGCTATGATGGCAGTCCGGTGATCCGGGTGCCGCTCGACGGCCGCCCGCCGCAGCATCAGGTCGCCCTTGCTCATCGCAGCACGGCGCTCAAGCGGCCAATCACCCAGGCTTTTACCGCCTTTGCCGAAGCTTATTTCAGTCTGCCGCCCTGAGCGCCAGGTGGCCCCCGGCGCTAATCCACGGCAACATGAATTGCGGCTCTCGTTCGGCCTCCAGCATGTCACGACCGGCCCACACCGGACATCCGTGCGCTTTGCAGCGAAAGTCCGGAAACCGCCCGATTGTGGCTTCCGCGACCATGTTGATTTCGAGCTGAGCGGCATGCCCAGATGGACTTACCCCGCCCTCTCCCGTAGCCTTTCCCACATCTGACCATGTTCCATCAGGATCGCCAGAAGGCCATCCAGCACAGTTTCACTGTCCAAGGCCCGCTTGCTCATCGTGGCGTTCGCGGCGTGGCTGTCCATCACCGCGTTCACGAACTCGTCCTTCAGGTTCGGCGAAGTTGCGAACTGCTCCTTGCTGTTGTTCGCCGCCTGCCCGCGCAGCACTTCAGACTCTTCCATCTTGGCGCGCAGGGTGCCGAACACCCACTGCAGCTGGTCGTCGTCGGTCAGATCTCCGTCAAAGAGATCATTGAGTTTCTCGATCACTTCCTGCAGACGGATCTTGTCCTCGTCGCGCACACCGCCGGTGCCCGTCGCCGTCACCGGTGGCAATTTCGTCCCATCGGTTTCAGGCAAGAGCGACCGCTTTCCCTTCGAAGCCAGCTTGTGATGGGTCATCCGGACCTGGGAGAGGTCGACTTCCTCGCGCTCACGCCCAAACTCCAGCAACGGCACCAGCCGCCGGTAGAAGATCGCGCGCTTCTCGATGCCCGTACTGGCGTAGTCGAAGATCTGCGACAGGAAGGCGTACATGCGCTGGTAGGCCTGCATGTCGCCGCGGAACAGTTGCAGGCGCTCCATTTCCTGCTTCGCCTCACGCGCGGCCTTGTCGTCCTTGGCCTCGACAGCCTGCTTCCAGGTCTTCTTGGCGGCAGAAAACAGATCCAGAAGGCGTTGAGCGATCGGGCCGATGGCCTTGTTCAGATCGCCCTGCACCGATGTCGGATCCAGCTCGACCTCGACCACCCGGTCGATCTCGTAGTCGTCGTAGTGACCCATCTCGTCGAGCTTGGCCTTCAGGTCAAACAGCAGGTTGGGATCCGTCGCCGCTTCAAGCTCGGCCTTTCCGTAATACTGGCTGAAGGCCTTCAGCACCTCGTCGGAACTGTCCGAGAAGTCGAGGACATAGGTCGTGTCCTTCCGAATGTCGCCGCTCTTGTAGGCCCGGTTCAGGCGGGACAGCGTCTGCACGGCCTGAACCCCGGCAAGGCGCCGGTCGATGTACATCGCCGACAGCAACGGCTGATCGAACCCGGTCTGAAACTTGTTGGCGACCAGCAGGAACTGGTAGTCCTCGCCCGCGAAGACCTCCTTCAGGTCCTGCCCCTTGAGGTCCGGGTTCACGGTCTGGTTGGTCTCGGTGAAGGGCTCCGGCCCGCTCTCCTTGTCCACCACCTCACCGGAGAAGGCGACCAGCGTGCCCAGCGGATAGCCCTTCTCCCTGATGTACTTGTCGATGGCCAGCCTCCAGCGCACGGCCTCCTTGCGGGATTGCAGGACGACCATCGCCTTGGCCTTGCCGCCAAGCAGGTCCTGCACGTTCGCGCGGAAATGCTCGACGACGATCTGTACCTTCTGGCTGATATTGTAGGGGTGCAGTCGAACCCATTGCATGAGGCCGCGCATGGCCTTGCTACGCTCGACCTCGTCGTCGCTGATCTCCTGCCCCTCGCTCGCCAGCTTGAAGGCGAGGCTGTAGGGCGTGTAGTTCTGCAGCACGTCGAGGATGAAACCCTCCTCGACTGCCTGCTGCATCGAGTAGATGTGGAACGGCTCCGGCAGATTGCCCTCGCCCGATGGCTTCGCCGGGTCCGGGCGTCGCCCGAACAACTCCAGTGTCTTGGCCTTGGGGGTCGCCGTGAAAGCCACATAAGTCACACCGGTTTCGCTGGCACGGGCCTTCATCTGCGCCGCAAGGATGTCCTCGGTGCTGACCTCGCCACCGTCCTTCAACTCTTCCAGTTCTTCCGCCGAGAGCGTCTCCTTGAGCTTGTTGGCGGCCTCCCCGGTCTGGGAACTGTGGGCTTCGTCCGCGATCACCGCAAAGGTCTTGCCCTCGGTTGCCGCCAACTCCCGCACTTCTTTCAGGGCATGGGGGAATGTCTGGATCGTGCAGACGACGATCTTCTTGCCGTCGGCCAGCGCCTGGGCGAGTTCGCCGCTCTTGCTGCCGCTCTTGCCCTTGATCGTCTGTACAACACCCTTGGTGCGCTCGAAGGCGAAGATCGCGTCCTGCAACTGGCCGTCGATCACCTTGCGGTCCGACACCACGATCACCGTGTCGAACATCTTGCGCTTCTCCGTGTCGTGCAGATCAGCAAGGAAATGCGCGGACCAGGCGATGGAGTTGGTCTTGCCGGACCCGGCCGAATGCTGGACCAGGTACTTCTTGCCCGGCCCTTCCTCCAGCACCTTGGCGACCAGTTTCCGCGTGGCGTCCAGCTGGTGATAGCGCGGGAAGATCAGCTTGGTGACCGCGCCCTTCTTGTCCTTCTCGGGGATGATGTAGCGGCCGATCAGCTGCAGCCAGCTGTCGCGCTGCCAGACCTCCTGCCAGAGATACGCGGTCGGATGACCGGCATCGCTCAATGGATTGCCAGCCCCGCCGTCACGGCCCCGGTTGAAGGGCAGGAAGAAACTGTCCTTGCCCTCCAGCTTCGTGCACATGAACACCTCGGAGGTGCTGACCGCGAAATGCACCAGCGCGCCGGAGTGAAAGCTCAGCAGCGGCTCGGCGCCGTGGCCCGGCGTTCTGGGTGGTCGATCAAACCGATACTGGTCGATGGCATCGCCGATGCTCTGGGTGAAATCGGTCTTCAGCTCGGCCGTCGCCACGGGGATGCCGTTCAGGAACAGCACCAGGTCGATACTGTCGCCCTTCGCCGTCGAATAGCGTACCTGCCGCACCATGCGCAGCCGGTTCGCCGCGTAGCGCGCCATGATCTCGGCATTCTCGGCCAGGGCTGGCTTGAACTCGGCCAGCTTCAGCGTGCCGCGCACGCCCATCATCTCGATCCCGTGGCGCAGCACGTCCAGCGTGCCGCGCGCCACGATCTGTTTGCGGACGCGGTCGAGCAAAGTATCCCGGCCCAGCTTCCCAATCCCCTCCCAGGCCTTCGGCTGCGAGGCCTGCACCCAGGTCAGGAGATCATCGGGAAACAGCGCGCGCTCGCGGTCGTAGAGCTTTGCATCCGCCGGATCGTACTCCCAACCATGCGCCGCCAGATGCGCGCAGATCTCGTCCTCGAACTTGATCTCCTTGTGCAGGTTCACGGCGGCTCCTTCCCAATCAAAAAACTATCAAACAGCCGGCAGGCGCGCCGCCTCTCTCATCGGGACATTCATGCGCGGGCCTTCGCGTGGATACCCAGCTGCGCCAGCGCGCCGACCACCTCGGGCTTCAGGGACCAGGTTGCGCCGTCGCGTTCGAAATCGGCAAGGATGCTGGAGTAGAAGTTCGCGTCCCGCGTCTTTGAGGGCGGTGCAGGCCAGAGGTCGGCTTCGCGGTTCTGGCACATGGTGCCGAAGTGCAGATGCCAGGACTGAGCGCCCCAGCCGAGCGCCTGGCTGAGGGCGGACGAGGTGGAGCCCGGGTTGTCGAGCAGGACGCGCAGGAGCTTTTCCTCGGTCTCGCTGGGTGGGCGCTTGCGGAAGGCCTGCACCACGCGTTCGGCCACCGGCATGGTGCGGACGGCTTCGCGCTCCTGCGCCTCAACGCTGTCGAGGGCGGCGAGCAGCTTTTCTGCGTCGGCGCGCAGCTTGGGTGGGCCGGAGGCCTTCTTGTCCTCGGCGTTGCGGCGCATCCGGGCGCGCTCCTCGGGGGATTTCTCGGGCAGGGTCAAAATGATCTGGTCGATGCTCATGCGGCCTCGGTGCTGTCTATCATGGTGTCGCGAACGTCGATCTTGCCGGTGACGGCGGCGGAGATCAGGGCGGAGCGGCGCTCCTGCAGGAGGGTGATGGCGCGGGAGGCTTCGGTGATGAGTTGACCAAACCGAGCCACTTCGGCGTTCAAAAAAGCGGCAATCTCTGCCTGCTCTACCAACGGAGGCAGAACGACCGGGAGTCTGCGCAGCGCATCAAGCGTGATTTCCTGGAAGGTAGCCCCTTTCGAGTGGAGCGAAAAATAGTGTTGCGCCGCGTCGGCTCCGATAACATAGCAAGCGAAGTCGCGAAGAACATCGACGCCGGGACTGAACTTGGCAGTGCCCTGGGTCAGATTGGCCATCGGCAGATCATCTGGTACAGGTAGCACCTTCCCGATGGTTGCCCTGATAGCGATGACCAAGTCCCCGGGGAAAACCCTGGATCTTTCGTAAGAACCTTCGATTTCCGGACTCGTCAGGGGGTATCCGTCAGACGGCAAGTCAGAGCCAGACATATCGCTGGTTCGGATGTAGGGGATTCCCTCTTCCAGCATCGGGCCTGCTTGGACGATGCCGTAGGTGATTGAAGTGCCGTCTTTCACGAGTCGTTTTAACTGCGTCACCTCCCAATGCGCCGGAATATCGCCGAGCCAGTCGATGCCGCTGGGTTTCATGTGGGCGGCGGGGTCGAGGCCCTTGGTGACGGCATGAGAGATGACGGCCTGCCGCTTTTCCTTCAACAGCGCAATCAGCCGCCGCTGCTCTTCGACCAGCGCATCGATCTTCGCCGTCTCCCGATCCAGAAACCCCGCGATGGCGCGTTGTTCGGGGAGCGGGGGTTCCGGCACCTTGATGCGGCCGAGGTTGCCTTTGGTCACATGCACCATGCCAATGATGCCGTGCGCTTGCTGCTCCACATATTGCGTAACCGCCTTTAAACACCAATAGAACCACTGTCGGTCGCACTCGAAGTCACGGACGTTAAAAATGTGTTGGTTGAGAAAGTAGCGACCGGGCCTGCTCCACAAAAAAGGGCCGAAGGACGTACCGCGGTTGCCCGACCACCCGAAGAGGATGTCTCCCTCTTCGACGTGGTAGCGCGCGTCCATGTCGCCTTCGTAGAAATTGAACGTATCGCCGCCATTCAAGTTTTCAATCCGGATAATCGGTGTCCCTTCTTCCGCCCATGTGTCAGGCTTAAAGGCCGCCCCGTTTACGAAGTCGGCCATGTGCTTGAGCGGAGAAAGGTTCCACGAGGACGGGACATCCCCCAGCCAGTCCGAACCTGAGGGTCTATACTGGGAGTAAGCCCTCATCCCGCCAGCTCCACCAGCATCCGCTGGATGGTCTTCGTGACCTCGGACAGGTCGGCGTCGATTTCAGCCAGCTCGCGCGGCGGCTCGAAGACGTAGAAGTGCCGGTTGAAGGGGATCTCGTAGCCCGTCTTGGTCTTGCTCTCGTCGATCCAGGCATCGGGCGCGTGGGGTTTCACCTCACGCTCGAAATAGGCACCAACATCCTCGGTCAGCGGAACGATCTCGGTGTCCCTCAGGCTGCTATCCGGCTGCGGCTGCCCCTTCTGCTTGCCGCGCGTGCCGACAACCAGATTGCCGTCCTCGTCGCGCAAGGGCCGCTCCACCGTGATCTGGCGATAGCCGAAGGCCTTGTTGGGCAGAAGCATCGACAGCGGCCGCAGCTTGACCTTGCCGCCCTCCGGCGCGCGCGGGGCGTCCTGCCCGGCCTCGACGACCTCTTGCCCGGTCTCCTTGCCTTCGGCGTCGATCAGGGTGGCCATCCGCGCCTCGATGCAGTCGCCGAAGAGCCGGGTGACGATGGCGATGCCCTCGTCGCTGATCTCGCGCCGTTTCGAGCCCAGCGATTTGCGCATCTTCTGCCAGAGCGAGGAGGCGTCGATCAGCTGGACCTTGCCCTTGCGGTGGTCGGGCTTCTTGTTCGACAGGATCCAGACGTAGGTGGCGATGCCGGTGTTGTAGAAGAGGTCCGTGGGCAGGCCGATGATGGCCTCGACCAGGTCGCTTTCCAGCACGTGGCGGCGGATCTCGCTCTCGCCCGAACCTGCGCCGCCGGTGAAGAGCGGCGAGCCGTTCAGCACGATGCCGAAGCGCGAACCGCCATCCTTGAGCGGGCGCATCTTGGACAGCAAGTGCATAAGGAACAGCAGCGAGCCGTCCGAGACGCGCGGCAGGCCGGGGCCGAAGCGGCCGTTGAAGCCCTGTACCTTGTGTTCCTGCTGGACCTCCTTCTGCACCTTCTTCCATTCGACCCCGAAAGGCGGGTTGGACAGCATGTAGTCGAATTTCGCGTCCGGGTGGCCGTCGTCCGAGAGCGTGTTGCCGGCGATGATGTTGCGAACGTCCTGCCCCTTGATCAGCATGTCCGCCTTGCAGATGGCGTAGGACATGTCGTTCAGCTCCTGCCCGTACATGGTGAGTGCGGCGTTGGGGTTGTGTTCCATCAGGTATTCGTCGGCGACGGAGAGCATCCCTCCCGTCCCTGCCGTTGGGTCGTAGATCGTGCGTACGACGTTGTTGCCCGGTCGAATGTCGTCATCCTCGATGAAGAGCAGGTTGACCATGAGGCGGATGACCTCGCGCGGGGTGAAGTGTTCCCCGGCAGTGTCGTTCGAGGCCTCGGCGAACTTGCGGATCAGCTCCTCGAAGACGAGGCCCATCTGGGCGTTGGTGACCTGATCCGGGTGGAGCGGGAAGCCCGCGAACTTCTCGGTCACCATGTAGAGCAGCTTGTTCTTCACCAGTCGGTCGACGGCTTCGGTGAAGTTGAACCGTTCGAAGACATCGCGGACCTCCGGCGAGAAAGCGTCGATATAGGTCTGGAGGTTGGTGGCGATGTTGTCCTGGTCGCCGATGATCTTGGAGAGATCGAGGGAGGAGCCGTTGTAGAAGCTGGTCCCCGAGGCGCGGCGCATGAACCGGTCCGGGGGCAGATCCTGGGCGAGCATCTTCTCCTGGGTGTCGAGGACGGCCTCCTTGGTGGGTGCAAGGACACAGTCCAGGCGGCGCAGGACGGTGAAAGCGAGGATGACGCGGCCATATTCGGACTGCCGGTAGTCGCCGCGGAGCAGGTCGGCCACGGACCAGATGAGGTTGGAGAGCTCGGACTGGGACATGCTGTTCTACCTGCGGAGGAAATCGCTACCTGCAACAAGGGCTACCGTGACATCGCGGCCCGAACAAGCTTTCAGGCGTGGGTATGCACCGAGAGGGGAGTAGGAGCGGGGGGCAAGGCGCGCCGTCGCTGTAGCAAGAGACTGGCCGCGACGGCAGTATTGCCGCGCGGAACCCCGTCCCGCCGCTCGGACGGCGGCGCCTGAACCTTCCGTCGTTATCATCATGCCCCGGCCGTACACATCCATCATAGCTGCATGGCTATCTGGCGACATGCATATCTGCCGGTTCTTCTCGGCTGTCGTACCCC
>NZ_JARAMO010000139.1:0-14875 GCF_028807275.1 Mameliella sp. AT18 | reverse complement strand
GATCATCGACATCATGCCGAAGTAGAGAACGAAGAGATGCGCCGAGATCAGGTTGACCCCGAGTTCGACCAGTGGCGCCGCGACCAATGTCGAAAGCAGGGCGTAAACTCCCACGGTCGGCATGCCCATTCCCAGAATGATGCAGAGGATCGCAGCGAGGATGAGCAGTAGCGGCAAGCTAGAGTCACCGATGGCGAGGATTGCTCCGGTGATCGCGAAAAGGACGCCGGAGTCGTTCAAGGCCCCGATCACGATCCCTGCCGCTGCGGCGATGAAGATGATGCCAACTGAGGCTTCGGCAGTATCGCGGAACGCCTGCACGATCTGCGCCAGACCGGGCCGCGCGCCCCTGTATCCAAAAACCACGAGGGCGAGGAACATTGCAGCGGTGGACGCCAGTGCCGCGTATTCCGGTCGCCATGCCAGGAAGAAGAGGCCGAAGATCAGTACCACGAAGGGCAAGATGAAGACCCAGCCCTGGCGCAGAGCCTCGCTCGCGGATGGCAGGTCCTTCCCTTCAACGCCCTTGATACCATCCCGTCCGGCCATCAGGTCGATCTGGAGGAAGAGTGCGAGATAGTAGAGGAACGCGGGGATCAGCGAGGCAACGACGATGACGGAGTAGTCAGTTTGCGTCGTCACCGCCATAAGAAAGGCGGCGGCGCCCATGACTGGTGGAACCAATTGGCCGCCAGTGGATGCAACGGCCTCGATGGCCCCGGCAACCTGGGCCTTGTAGCCCGCCTTCTTCATCAGCGGGATGGTGACCATTCCCGTGGACACCACGTTGGAGACGGCCGATCCGGAGATTGCTCCGAAGAACCCGGAGGCGGTCACCGCGATCTTTGCAGAGCCACCGCGGGATCTGCCCATCAGGGCAGCAGCAAAATCGGAGAAAAACTCACCGCCACCCGTGGCCTGCAGCATCGACCCCATGAAGATGAAGGCGATCACCACGGCTCCGACGATGGACAGGGGCGCGCCAAGGATGTTGCCGTCCATGTAGGCCATCTTGTAGAGGAAGCTTTCCGGTCGGAACGGGCGCCCGGTCAGCGGCGACGGCAGGTATTGCGCAAAGATGGCAATCAACAGCGCGCCGATCACGATGATGGTCAACGCAGGTCCCGCGGTGCGCCGCATCCCTTCGATCAGACCCAGGATGGTGA
Source organism: Mameliella sp. AT18 (assembly GCF_028807275.1). NCBI lineage: Bacteria > Pseudomonadati > Pseudomonadota > Alphaproteobacteria > Rhodobacterales > Roseobacteraceae > Antarctobacter > Mameliella sp. AT18. The sequence goes on along the minus strand of NZ_JARAMO010000139.1, from coordinate 13,709 downwards.
TGGCAGCCAACGACAGCCCCAGCGTCCCATAGTCGCGAAAATTGGCCTGGTCGATGAGCTCGGGAAACATGACGATTGTCGTGATCATCGCTCCAGCACCGATCAGAGCCAGCGGAACGTCGATGAAACGAGACAATTTCGGGCGAGACCGGAGGAACGGATGGGTGAAAAAGATCACAACCGTGGCCAGTGCCATCAGAAAATACAGGTACTGGCCGCCAAAGAAGTTGAAGCCAAGCATCCTTTGGACGCTGAGCGCCCAAAGGATCGCTGCCGCAACCATCAAGAAACCCAGGACGTTCACGAGACGAGCCGTCGTCATGTTCGATCCTCCTATTCTCATTTGAGTGCTGCCTGCGCCCCCGCGGGCGGTGACCCGCAGGGTTCCGCCGGGCTTTATTCCCAGACGCCTTGTTCTTCGAAAAAGCGGATGGCGCCGGGGTGGTAGGGGATCGGAAGCTTGGGGTCCGCCATCATGTCGAGAGACATCTTGCCAAACTGCGGATCCGCCTTGGCCAGGTGTTCGGCATTCCTGGCGATTCCGGCGACCACCTGATACACGGTCTCGTCATCGACTGCGTCAGTGACGAGAATAACGAAGGGGGCGGTGATCACAGTCGCGTCCTGCCCGGTGCGGGCAGTTGTTCTGCCGATCGAAGCGCCCGGCGCGAGATCGGCCAGGGCAGCCTGTTCAGCTTCGCCGTCGGGGAGGTTTACAAACGTCACACCGACTGAGGCATCCGCCTTGGCGACCGCGCCGGCCGAAATCGAGAAGATTGATGCATCCAGCGATCCGTCGATCAGTTCGTCGATGGCCTGAACGCCGTTCTGGACGGGAATGGGCTGCACGTCGTCGAAGCTCATGCCGGAAACCATGAAGGCTGCGTTCATGAACACGTCCAAATTGCGCTGCGAGGTGTACTCGGAGGCAACGCGTTTGCCTGCGAGGTCTTCGATTTTTTCAATCCCATCGCCTTGCCGGGAAATGATGCCGAGTTCGAGCGGGTAGACGACCGTCGCAATCCGCAGTCCGGGATAGGGCCGCCCCTCGAAAGACCCTACTCCTGCGTAGGCCTGGGCAGCGGCCGTGATATTGGCAAACGAGAAGTCGAACTCCCGGTCGGCCATCGCAGGGATGATGGCGCTGGGTCCGCCCAAAGGAACGACGATGAACGATCGGCCGATGCTCTTGCCAACGATGTTGGCGATTGCCGACCCCGACACATAGGCCAAGGAGCCCTGTGGATTGGTCCCGATAGCGACTGGAGCCTGTGCCGAAACCTGCCCGGCCCAAAGGGCGCCGGACAACGCCGCAATAGCTGCGAAGATACGCATGATGATTCCTCCCTGTTAACGCTGCGGCAATATCGCTTGCGCAGAAAATTGACTCAAAGTTGATTTCGGCCACTTACTTGAGATTTTTGCACGGTATCTGATGCGACATCCTGGAGTTCTGCTGCAAGGGACCGCGCCAACGGCGTCAACCCCGATTCACTACGTGTCGAGATGCCCACGTTTCCCTGCGTGGCTGCCGCGTCCACAGCCAACGCACTGAGTACGCCGGAGCGTAGATCCCCTTCGACGGCTCCCCATGGCGCAATCCACACCGCGTCCGTCTGCAGGCAATAGGCGCGTGCAAACGGCGATGAGACGGTCTCGACCACGTCAGCCACCTTTTTTACACCCGCCGCGATCAGCAGTTGCTCGGCATCCCGGCGGATGATCGTGTCGGCAAGAGGGATGACAAAGGTTTGCTCTGCCAGTGACGCCAGGAACTCTTCGTGCAGTTCGAGAACGAGCAGCGGGTGGCCCGGACGAACCACTGCGGCCAGTTGTTCCTGGTAGAGGATCTGGAAGTCGATGCCGGCCATGTCGTCCGGCGCAGCAAGCCGACCAATCACGAAATCCAGTTCACCGACCCTCAGCGCCTGCATCAGAACAGGATTGGTCCCAGTCACGACGGAGACCGGACAGCCGGGATTTCGCGCCTTGAACCGTGCCACCGCGGTTGGAAGAACGCGTTCAGCGGCATTGGGCAGAACGCCGACGATCACCGATTGGCGCGCATCCTTGCGGGTTCGCGCAATTTGTTCGAGCCCCTGTTTCAGGGCCGTCACGCTGGCAGAAACGTGGCGATAGAACGTCTCACCCGCCGAGGTCAGCACGATGCCCGCCCGGTTTCTCTCCATCAACCGTGCATTGATGATTTCCTCTAGTTCACCCAGCGTTCTGGAGGCGGCCGACTGTGTGATGTTGAGCTGATGGGCCGCTGCGATGATGGACCCACTTCGAACGATCTCCAGGAAGCAGGTGAGATGCCGCTGTTTGATCCGGTTGTCCATCCTTCATCCTTTGCAAAAAGACGCAATCGAAGCGAATACAAGTTTCCGCCACGAGGCCGGACCCGCCCCCTGCTTCTCCCGGCGATGGAACGTGAAACCAGTACGATCGGCGACGGATCAGGTGCTCGGCCCTTCCGGTCAAAAGGCGACGTCGCTTTGCCTCGATGGTCCACGATCAAGGTCGAGGTTTGGCCAAGACGATGACCCCGCCCCCGCTGCGCCGACGACCATTGTTTGGTCCACTACCAACCTCAAGCACGGCGATGGCGAGAGCGAGATCCTTGGGCGATTACTGGGTCTTCAGTTGCATCCTGCGGTGCTTGTGCGCCTGGTAGATACTCAAGGCCACCGTTCCCAGCGCCAGAACAAGGCAGACAAGGCTGACCGGGCTGGTCAGGAAGATGGTATAATCTCCACGCCCCAGCAATAGCGCGCGCCTCAGGTGTTCTTCGGCCATCGGCCCCAACACCATGCCCAGAAGCACCGGAGCGGCCGGCAGGTCCATGCGCCTTGCGCAATAGCCGACAAAGCCGAACCCGATGCAAAGGAGGACGTCGAAGACATTGCGCGACACCGAATAGGCCCCGAAACAAATAAAGAACAGGATGATCTGGTAGAGGATCGTGTAGGGCACCTTCAAAAGGCGGATCCAGAGACCGATCAGCGGCAGGTTCAGGAAGATGAGGATCACGTTGCCCACCCAAAACCCTGCGATTACGCCCCAGAAAAGATCCGGGTTGTTCGAGATCACGCGCGGACCCGGCTGGATCCCGTGGATCATCAACGTTCCGAGGATAAGCGCCATGGTCGCACTTCCGGGGATGCCGAGCGCAAGCGTCGGAATGAAAGCCGCCTGCGCAGCAGCGTTGTTGGCAGCCTCGGCCGAGGATATGCCCTCGACCGCGCCCTTGCCAAATTTCGACGGGTTCTTTGAGATCTTTTTTTCCACAGCATAGGCGACGAAGGAGGAGATCGCAGCTCCGGCGCCCGGCAGGATGCCGATGAGTGACCCCAGCCCGGTCCCGCGGCCGATCGGGCGTGCGGCCTCGCGCCAATCCTGACGGGTTGGAATCATCGACCGCCATGAGACGTCGATCGAGGGAGAACGCCGAGTGTCTCCCCCATCGGCGAATTTCCACAGGATCTCTGTCACGCCGAACAACCCCAAGGCAACCACGACCATGCTCACCCCGTCCAGCAGGCTTTCGCTGCCGAATGTAAACCTGGGGTAGCCCGTCTGAACCTCGATGCCCACAAGGCCGATCAACAGTCCGAAAATGATCATCACGAGGCTGCGGGTGATCGAACTCGCAGCGATCGTGCTGGACGCGATCAGAGCTAGCAGGATCAGCGAGAAATACTCGACCGAACTGAACGACAGCGCTACTGAGACCAGCGGCTTGGCGAAGGCCATCACCAACAGGATTGCCGAACAGCCGCCAACGAAGGACGCCAAAGTGGTCAGGGTAAGCGCAACACCGGCCCGCCCTTGTTGCGACATCGGATAACCGTCGAGGCAAACCACCGCTGAGGGCTCGCTGCCGGGCAAGTTCAACAGGATCGCCGCCGTCGATCCGCCATACATCGTTCCGAAATAGATTCCGGACAGCATTACAATGGCGTCGACCGGTGTCTGGGTGAAGGTCAGCGGCAACAGCAGGGACATGCCCGCAAGCGTGCCGATCCCAGGCAGCACACCTATAAAGGTTCCCATCAGCGCACCGATGAAACAGGCGAAAAGGGTCGAAACCGTCAGGACAACGTCAAAACCCTGAAGAAGATTGGCCAGCATAGTCGGTTCCCCTCAGTACAGGTCCAGGATCAGGCTGTCGCTCAGCAAGGTCTTCAAGCCAGCGATAAACAGACACAATCCGACAGAGGTGATCAGGACTTTCTTCCAGGAATATTCGCGTTCAGCAAATTCACTGATGCCGATCAGTCCGAAAATCGCGGCGAACATGCCCGAATATTCGACCAGGAAGGCAAATGACGCCATCGCGGCCGAAATGGCGATCAACGGACGCCAAAGAAAGCCGGGCACGCGATCCTCGTACTTCGGCACATCCCAGAAGAAGGCGAGGCCGAGACAGGTCAGCAGAATGCCTAGCCCCATCGGCACAGCGCCGGGCCCGATCCGCCGGAGACTGCCCAGCGGATACCCCGTTGCCTCGGCAATCGCCAGAAGGCCGAGACCGGTGATCGCGATGCTGCCGATCAGCCGTTGCCCAACGCGGCCCTGTCCGGCCCGCCCCAAAATGTCCTTGATGTCCATAGCCTCCTCCCAAAGCTTGTTTTCAGGCACGTGCCAACGGGAATGGCGCTTCATCAACCGTCGTCATCATCTTTCGTGACAGAAGCTCGAACATTCGGGCACGCAAATCCTGGTAGTCAGGGTCGTCAGCGAGGTTTCGCATCTCCAGCGGGTCCTCTTTCAGGTCATACAATTCGACCCAATCCTCTGGATCGTAGATCGAAAGCCGGTATCGGTCACTGATCACCGAGCGTGCACGAATGGGAACCGTCATCCCAAAGGCAGGCGCGTGCCCGTCTTCCTCGATCAGCACGGCCTCATGTGCGGTTTGTCGCTCTCCCCGGATTACTGGCATAAGGCTCTGGCCCTGCATCCCGTAGCTCGGGGCCAAACCCGCCCGATCAAGGATCGTACGGGCAATATCGAGCGATCCGCTCAAAGCCTCGGTGCGACGCGGCCCGCCCGCGTGATCGGGTTCTGACCAGATGAACGGCACCCGGACCAACCCCTGGTAATGCAGCGCGGCCTTCAGCATCAGCCCGTGGTCGCCCATGAAGTCACCATGATCCGACGTGAAAATCACCACGGTATTTTCACGTAGACCAAGTGAATCCAGCCGATCAAGAAGCCGGCCAACGGCATCGTCGATCATGGCGATCATGCCGTAGGTCAGGGCAATCGCCTCGCGGGCCTCGCGCTCGTTCACGGTAAAGGCCACGGTGCTCTGTCGATTGACCCCCGACGCCTCGTGCATCTGTCGGACAGGCGGTGTCATCTTGGACTCGTCCAGTTTGAGCAGGCTTTCGGGCACGGGCATGTCATCGGGATCGTAGAGATCCCAGTAGTGGCCCGGCGGTGTGAAGGGGTGATGCGGATCCGGAAAGGAACAATGCAACATGAACGGCTGATCCGACTCTGCGGCCTCGTCCAGCCAAGCCAGACTGCGCTCCTCGATGTAGCGGGTCGGGTAGAGTTCTTCTGGGACCTTCGTCCGATAGGCTTGCGGGATTGTGTATCGGTCATCCGGCAAGGCGTTGGCTGGACCGCGCAAGCTGTCGGGGTCCTCGGTGCGCTCGGCGAGCCAGCGGTGATAGTCGCCGTGCACCATGTCGCCATGCATCGTGCAGAGTTCCACGTGATCAAAGCCGTAGAACGGCAGTTTGATCACATGCGCTGGGTCGTCGCGCCAACGATCCAGGGCCTCCTGATCATAGGGCCCCTCGGACCAGGCCTTGTGCCGTTCTTCGCGCAAGTCGATTGGCGGCGGTGTCCCATCAACGGCCTCGCGCTCCATCTGAGGTGGCAGGTCGGTCATGGTCTGAAGATGCGATTTACCGATCAGCGCGGTTCGGTATCCCCCTGCAGACAACAGATCGCACACGGTCGTCGAGTCGAGCCGGAGCGGAACGCCATTCCGCTTCACGCCGTGCAGGGACGGCATGCGCCCCGTCATGATCGTGGCACGGTTGGGCATGCAGATCGGCGTCGCCACATGGAAACGGTCAAAGCTGACCCCGTTTTCTGCGATCCGGTCAATCGAAGGCGTGCGAAGGACCGGGTTTCCGTAAGAGCCGACATGGTCGGCTCTTTGCTGATCCGTGCTGATCAGAATGAAATTTGGACGATCGATCATGTCGGGTCACTGGCCCAGGTCGAGTGTGGACATGAGTTCGCCAAACCCATCCGCCTGCACTTTCAGCACCTCCAAGAAGTCTGCTCCGGGCAGATAGGCAGGACTGATCGACAGAGTGTCCAAGTATTCCACGAATGCGACCGATGTGGCGGTCTTTTCACTGACCTCTTGAAGGACTGCGACCACCTCGTCGGGCGTGCCAGCCGGGACGAATACCCCCCACGACGGGATGTGATCGACCTCCGGGTAGCCCAGTTCTGTCATCGTCGGCACATCGGGCAGTTTTTCCAGCCGCTCGGGAGCCGTCGTGGCCAGCGCCTTGACCGACCCATCCTGTATGTAGGCCATAATCGAACCGGTCACGACAGGCATCATGTCGACCTCGCCACTGACCAGCGCCAAGATCGCCGGACCGCCACCGCGATAGCCGACATGCAAGAGATCAACGCCACTGGCCTGTTTGAGTTTTTCTCCGGTCAAATGCATCTCGCCCCCCGCGCCGGAAGATGAGAAGCTCAGGTAGCCCGGATCATCCTTGGCCACGGCAAGAAAATCCGCAAGCGTGTCGAAACCGGAGTCACTGCGCACCGAGAACAGGATGGGCTGGGCTGCGATACGCGCCACCGGGATCAGATCTTCGGCGGGATCGTAGGTTGCCGGCGGGGTCGCATGTTCGGCCATCGTGTAGGGCGCCGTAGGAGCAAAAAGCAGGGTGTAGCCGTCCGCATCCGACCGGACAACATCCTGCGTCCCGATGAAGCCGGCTGCTCCGCCGATGTTTTCAACAATCACATTCTGCCCGAATGCTTCAGTCAGTTCCTTGGCAAACGCCCGGCCCAGAACGTCCGTACCGCCACCCGCCGCGAACGGCACGACCATTCGGACCACCCGCTCCGGATAGCCTTCCGCCGTGGCCGAACCGGCCAGCGCCACAAGCGCCAGTGATGAATATTTTGCATATTTCAGAAAATAACGAGCCAACACTTCATCGTCCTCCCTTGATGTTCGCGTTCACATGAGGGAAAGTTGCGAAGGGCCCTCTCAAAGTCAAATCACTTACCGTCATGATCCATAACCAAATGGAATAATATGCTCGCTCGGGACCTGAGATATTTCGTGATGCTCAGCCGGACGCGGCATTTTACCCGCGCCGCAGAAGAACTTGGCATCACGCAGCCCGCGCTCAGTAAGGGCATCCGCAGACTGGAGGAAACGATACGCGCCAAGCTGGTCGTGTCGTCCAACCGCAGGTCGGTGGAACTCACCGAGGCCGGTCAGGTCTTTGCGAGTCGCGCCCGCATCATTCTCGGCGACATAGATGCCGCCGTGGCCGAGGCGACGATGCAGAGCGGTCAAGCCCGCGGCAATCTTCGGGTTGGCGCCGGACCGATCTTTGCGGATGAATACCTGCCCACCGCAATCGCAGATCTGGTCGAGCGCTTTCCCGACCTGTCGTTCTCGGTGATCGCAGACCTGAACACCAAACTGCTGGACCGACTGCAAGAGGGCGATCTGGACTTGGTCTTCTGCACGACATTCGAGGTTCCCAAGCTGCCGCAACTGTGCAGCGAAGACCTGGACATCAATGCGATGGTAGTCCTGTTCCGAAAGGGCCACCCGCTGGAAGACCGCGAAACACTCCAGCCCAGAGACCTGACAGAGTATGAATGGGTCATGCAGGAATCGAGCTATCTCACTCGAAAATGGCTGGAGAACAAATTTGCTACCCTTGACCTGCCACCACCGCGCATACGGGTTGAAACCGCAGCCCACCGCTTTGCCCAGCGCCTGGTCGAGCGCACCGATTTACTGTCATTCCTACCCGCACCGGGCGTTTTGCCGAACCTCTGCCAGCGCTTTGTTCCGGGACTGGAGTGGGAGCGCAGAGTGGGCGCCGTCTATCGGGGCGATGGCGTCCTACCGCCGGCAGCCCGGCTCCTGATCTCGGCGATGAAAAAACTCTAAGCCGAAACGCCCAATCCACAATTCCGAAACCCGGCAAGCATCGGTCGCGGTTCGACATTTGCCCTTGCGGCAAATGCCGGCGGCCTCTTCAGTTGGCATCCGCGCGCCCCGTCCCGACCGGGGAGGCCAGCGAAAGCTTCTGGCAATAGCGCCTCAGACAGGCAACCTGCGCCGCGTCCGGGCGGACGGCTGCCGGATCCACGCCGACAAGCGTCACCGCAGCCTGCACTTCCTCCTGCCAGTCGAGGATCGGCGCAGCAGCAGCGACCAAGCCTGGAATGAACCGGCCATCCACGCTCGCATATCCGGCCTTACGGATCGATGCGGCAAGCGCCTCGAGACCTTTGTTGCTCGGAACCGCGTCGGGCAGGAAGGCCGGATTTCGGACCGCGCGGCGCAACTCAGTCTCACGCGCCTTCTGGGTCGCAGGCCGGGGCGCGTAAGCCAGAAATATCCGGCCCGTTGCCGACGTCAGAAGGGGCAAAGTCGTCCCAAGGCCGATCGAGGTCACCGTCGGCGACAACCCCCTTTGCCAACGCACGACCGTTGCACCTTCATTTGCCCAAACGGCCAGAAGCACCGTCATGCCAGTCTCGGCGGCCAGGTCCGACAAACCGTCCGCAGCAGTGTTGACAAAGTCGTGCCGGGCCAAAGCCGCGAGGCCAATCCGCATAGCTGCGGCGCCAAGATCGTATCGGCCCGAACGCCCCTCCTGCTTGACCAGCCCGGCCAAAACGAAAGAGGCGAGATAACGATGCGTCTTGCTGAGGGGCATCCCGCAACCGCGGGCAATGTCCGATAGCGTCATGGCGCCATCCTGCCGCGAAAGGAAATCCAGGACACCCAGCGCCGTGTCCAGGGATTTCAAGCCCTGGCTTGCCTCATCCGCCATAATGCCTACTCAACATTTCCCTGAAGTCAGTGGTGTCGCCAGCGACAATACCGTTTTCGCCACGCGTGAAAAGGCAACGAACCTCCGTGCCCTCGAAGGCAAGGTTGTCACCGACGCGCCCGGTATAGCTCAGAGTCAGGGTGCGCCTCGCCCATTCAGAGACATGCCCCTCGACCAAGAGCGTGTCGCCATCCCGAATCGGGCTGCGAAACCTGGCGCCCACTTCGACAAGGCCGATGCCAACAATGCCGAGAGCATCGCAATTATACTGATGTCCGCCCAGCGGGCGCAGCATGTGGTGGAACGCCCCATCCGTCCAGCGAAAAATGTTTGGATAGAAGACAATAGCCGCTGGATCACAATCTCCGAAGACGACTTGGACAGGGTTCGTAGCGCGCATCATAACTTTCCGAATTGTACAATTAATTGCATATTTCAGAAATGTAGCTTAACCCCCTCCGCAGGTCCAGAGACTTTGGGAGGAGCCATGTCTGAGTTGAAATCCATCGAGATCCTGGGCGGAGGGCCGGGAGGGCTATATACGGCGATACTTGTTCGCCGGCTGCTGCCCGACGTGAAAGTGCGCGTCACTGAGCAAAACCCCGAGGGCGCAACCTTCGGATTCGGAGTCGTTTTTTCGGATCGCGCCCTCGACTTTCTCAAAGCCGACGACCCCGAAACTCACGAATTGATCGTTCCGCACATGGAATGTTGGCGTGACATGACACTGAACCTGCCCAATGGCTCCGTGACGCTCGACGGTGTCGGCTTCACCGCAGTGGGCCGTCTCGAATTGATCGAGATCCTCAAGGGACGTGCCCGTGATCTAGACGTGGAGATTCGGTTCGGCACGACGGTCCGGACGGTTGAGGAGCTCGGAGCGGATCTGGTGGTCGGCGCCGATGGATTGAACTCGCTTGTCCGGCGCTCCTTCGAAGGCCAGTTCAAACCAACCCTTGAATATTTCGACAATCATTTCGCTTGGTTCGGAGCAACGGTCCCCTTCGATACGCTGACCCAGACCTTCATTGAAACCGACAAGGGACCACTGAACGCGCACCACTACCGGTTCGCGCCGGGCCGCTCGACCTTCATCGTCGAGTGCGAGCACGAGACCTACAGAAACTACGGTTTTGACAGGATGCCCGAAGACGAGAGCGCGAAACTCTGCAGCCAATTGTTCGGAGACGTGCTGCAGGGCACCGAGTTGATCACCAACAAGTCCATGTGGCGTCAGTTCCCGCGTCTATGGTGCGAAAACTGGGTCGCCGGACGTAAGGTGCTGCTTGGTGATGCCGTTCACACCGCGCATTTCTCGATCGGGTCCGGAACGCGGTTGGCCATGGAGGACGCGATCGCGCTGGTCCATGCCCTCAAAGATCATCCGGACTTGGATGACGCCCTTGCCGCCTATCAGGCGGGTCGCCCCCCCATCGCCCGCAAGATCGTGGATGCGGCCAATACCTCTGCGACATGGTACGAAAGCTTCGGCGTGAAGATGCGCCTACCGCCATTGGCATTTGCCCATGACTACCTGATGCGGTCCGGTCGGATCACTGAAGAACGCCTGCGCAAGATCGCCCCCCGCTTTGCAGCCGAATACGCGAACGCCCAGGCGACCGGCGGCTGACAGCCGACAAGAACGGCCGCCGCCTTTAGGAAACCCGAAATTTGAACGGACAATTGCGCGCCAGGTGCCCTGTCCAAAACAGCGAACTATTTGTGGCACAAAAAATGAGCGACATGACAAAACGGAACATCGGCCTTCAGATTATCGACCATGTCACCGACACGGCCCCCGGATCCAAAGAGATTGGCTTTGTCAAATCAGAACATCGGAATTGCTCTGAAATCCTCTGGCAAAACCTGGAGCGCAACCCGGACAGCGTCGCGGTCATCAGCCCACAGGGCCAGTTGACCTACGCCGAATTGATCGCTGAAGCGTCTCGCTGGGGCAATGCCTTTTCGGCGGCGGGGCTGGAACGCGGCGAACGGATCGTCTTTTTCCTCGACGACACACCGACATTCCCCGCCGCCTTCTTCGGCGCCGTGCGGGCGGGGTTCGTCCCGGTCCTGCTCAACATCCAGACGAAACCCGACGTGCTGAATTATTTCCTGCAGGACAGCGGCGCCCGCTACGCCGTGGTCGATGGGGATCTCTCAACGATCTTCTCCGAAGAGACGCTGAAGGGAACCCAGCTTGAGACCAGCGTGATTGCGAACGGACCTTCCCTGTCCGCAGGCCAGATCAGCGCCATGGAGTTCCTGAAAGACCAGCCGGTCAGCCTGCAAGCCACGGGAACCGGCCCCGACGATATGGCATTCTGGATGTATTCCTCTGGGTCTACGGGACGCCCGAAGGGTATCGTCCACCTGCACCACGATATGGCCTATGCGCAGGCCAGTTTCGGAAAGCATGTCCTCAAGCTGACCCCCGACGACATCTGTTATTCGGTGCCGAAAGCCTATTTCGCCTATGGGTTCGGAAACTCGGTCATCTTTCCCTTCTCCGTCGGCGCGGGCTCGGTCTGGATTCCGGGCCAACCGCGTCCAGAGGTGGTCCTCGATGCAATCGAGACCTACCGACCGACCGTGCTGTTCGGTTTGCCGACCCTCTACACCGCGCTGGCGCGGTCTGAAGAGATCAGCGCATGCGATCTGTCATCGCTGCGCCAGTCCATGTCCGCGGCCGAAATCCTGTCAGAGGACATCTACAACGCTTGGAAGAGTTTGACCGGGCATGGCCCGATAGAAGGTTTGGGCTCAACAGAGATGCTGCACGTCTATTTGTCCAACAGGCAGGACGATCATCGCATCGGCGCCGCGGGGGCCCGAGTACCGGGCTACGAGATCCGCCTCGAGACACCCGATGGCGCACCTGCGGCGCCGGGAGAGGAAGGTGTCATGTACGTTCGGGGACACTCTTCAGCGCCGACGTATTGGAACCGGCCTGACAAGACCGCCGAAACCATGCGCGGCGACTGGATCTATACAGGTGACCGATTTGTCGAACGCGATGGCTACTATTATTTCCAGGGACGCGCGGACGAGTTGATCAAGGTGTCCGGACAATGGGTCTGGCCGCTGGAAGTCGAACGCTGCCTGAACGAACATCCCGACGTCCACGAATGTGCGGTGCTTGCGCATCAGTTGGAAGACGAGCGGATGGCATTGAGGGCTGTCATCAAGCTCGTAGACGGTGTGTCGATGGACGAGGCGCAAACCACAAAACTGCGCACATTCGTGAAAACACAGCTGACTCCGTACAAGTCCCCTCGCCTCATCGAATATGTGGTGGAACTTCCCAAGACCGGCACCGGCAAGATCGATCGAAACGCTCTTCGTCAAAGCAGGAACGCGGCAGCCTGAACCGCCCCGGGTTTACCGGAGAGTAACAGGCGCGAAGGATAGCCGTGATGAGCAAGAGCCCCCACACCCCGTCCTACCCGGTCGAGCTGCGTGAGCGCGGCGTCCGGCTTTTCAAGGAACGCGGCGCCGAGTATGCCAGTGACAACGCGGCCAATCGGGCGAGTGTGCCGAAGCTCGGCTGCTCGCCGGACAGCCTGCGCGTCTGGTGCCAGCGCGCCGAACGCGATGCCGGCGAACGGCCCGGCCTGACCAGGGCTGAGAGAGATCGGATCAAGGCGTTGGAGCGCGAGGTCCGGGAGTTGCGGACCGCCAACGAGATCCTGAAGAAGGCGCGCGCGTATTTCGCCCAGGCGGAACTCGACCGACCGTTCAGGACATGATCGCATTCATTGAGGAATGCCGGGACGAGTTCAGCGTCGGGTCGATCTGCAGCGTGCTGCCGATCGCGCCATCGTCCTATTACGCGCAGCTGGCCGTCCGACGCGATCCCTCCAGGGCATCGAAACGGGCGCAGCAGGATGAACGCGACAGCCGGGAAATCCGGCGTGCACTCAGCGAAAGCGGCGGCCGTTTCGGGGCGCGCAAGGTTTGGCATGCGCTGCGCCGGGAAGGATACGACATCGCGCGCCGCATCGTGGAAAGACTGATGAAAGTGATGGGATTATAGGGTGTTGTGCGCGGAAAGACGGTGCTGACGACCAATCCGGATACCTCACAGCCCTGTCCGACGACAAGGTGACCCGCGTCTTCGAGGCCCGGACGCCGAACCAGCTCTGGGTCAGCGATTTCACCTATGTCTCGACCTGGCAGGGGATGGTGTATGTCGCCTTCGTGATCGACATCTTCGCCCGCCGGATCGTGGGCTGGCGCGTCTCCATCTCGATGACCACGGGGTTCGTGCTTGATGCCCTGAACCAGGCGATCTGCCAGAGAACGCCGTCAGACGCCGATGCGTTGATCCATCATTCCGGCAGGGGATCCCAATACCTGTCGATCAAGTATACCGAGCGTCTGGCCGAAGCCGGCATCGACACCTCTGGGGGCAGCGTTGGCGACAGCTACGACAACGCTCTCGCCGAAAGCACCATCGGCCTGTTCAAGACCGAGGTCATCGACTTCCTTGGCCCGTGGAAATCCATGACGCAGGTCGAATGGGAAACCCTGAAATGGGTCGACTGGTACAACAACCGGCGCCTGCACAGCGCCATCGGATACCTCACCCCGCGAAAAGCAGAGGAGGCATTCTACGAAAGCTTG
>NZ_JARAMO010000138.1:0-8952 GCF_028807275.1 Mameliella sp. AT18 | reverse complement strand
TTGAGAGAGAACGAGTCCTGACCCTAGGTTCTCCCAATACTGGGGCGAGCCGAACTGCTGCTCGAGATACATGTACCGGGCTTTGCGCGGAAAGGTGATGTAGCCGAGGCGCCGCACATTGCCTGCGAGCCTGGACACCCGTTTTCGCGCCGCTACCGGTGAAATCCCGAGTGTGACGACCAAATACTCCGAGACCCTGCTTGTTAGACAAGGTCCGTGCGTTTCAAGGAATCTTTCAACTAGGTCGCTCATGATTTTCCGTCCATGTCACACAGCGCTATTCATACCATTGAGTACATGGGTGGGCGCACAGGTTTTGCGCTGTCCATCTTGTGGAATGAATTCGCTATATAATTTTGCCTCCTGAGAGCGGCGAAAAATCAGCGATGTCACAGTGGCCATGTCCGATAGGCCCGCATCGCTCAAAGCTGTGCCAATTTGTGCCCCTCGTGTGGGCGCCAAAGGCACGGCTGGTTGGCTGTTCGACCGTGTTTGCCGAAGCGGCCTGGCATGCCACATTCAGGCCGCTGTTTGCCCTCACGGTTGGCCCGAATGCTCTTCGCTGCGGTGCGCCCGAACGGCTGCTACTATTCCTTGCCGCGCCCGTCATGCCGCGCAGTCATCCGGCCGCTCACCGCCCCCCCTGTGTAGGTCGTGCCACATCAAAGGGCGCGATCCTAGCTGAATGTCCGCTTCCACGTACTGACAAGGTTCGTTCGCGCTTGCGACTAACTTCCGGAAACCGCCCTTTCCGGCAGTGCTTGGAAAGATGCTGCGCTGCGGAAACTTCAGTGCTTCGATACATGCCGGACGATCAGCGAATGTTCGATTTCCGTTCCCTCTCAGCGAACGCGACTCCGGTCGAAGTGCTCAGGCTGCCCTTCCGGAAAGTAATTTGGTTACAGTGCCTTGCAAAGAATTCACCAAATCAGCGCAGTCATCGGGTCCGGAGAAAATCCGGCTCAGAGAACGGATTTTGGGTCAACAGACGGCGCGGCAGTGTTTAGCCTGTCCGACAAACCCCTCTGAAAACACGGGAAAATTCGACCGCCGCCGTATCAGGAGAACGCTTTCGCGAGGGCAAGTGGCGGAGGGGATGGGCCTGACGTCCAACCTTCTCCGGTCATTAAAGCATTGTTATGGATAGGTTTAAACCAGCAGGCGCAAGCCAGTCCCACCGAAACGCCATCAGACGAGCGCGATGTCCGCCTCGCCTCTTTGGGCCAGGAGCGGGTTGTCTTGTGCCGAAGCACTCTCCACTCTTACGAATACCTCCATTGAGAGCAAATCGACGTTCGTTCCGACAAAGTTGCCTGCCACCGGGGTCACCTGTGCGATGTTTCGGGCCACGGCGAGTGGTATCAGGTTCCGGGACCCGAAGCTTCGGTTCGTGGGATCGAAGGCAATCCATCCGGCACCGGGTACAAATATCTCGACCCAGGCATGGGTGGACCCGGAACCCGCAGACCCAAAGAGGCATTCTTCCGCGTCTGACAGATAGCCGGATACGATGCGGGAACCGAGCCCAAGCGTGCGCGCGGCTTCGGCGAACAGGACCGCAAGATCACGGCACGAGCCCCATCGCCGGTCGAGCGTCTCGATCGGTGCCTGGGTGCCTTCAGTGTCGCGGCTCTGGTAGGAAATCTGGGTGAACACACCATTGCTGATGTCCTTCAGCAAGGACAGCGTGTCGGTCGGGCGCGCCATGACAAAGCCCTCGACCCAAAGGGAAAGCCGACCGTCCGGGTCGGGATATTGTGGAACAGTCAACGCGCCCAGATCCGTCCATTCGTCGTCGGCGTAGAGAAAGGGGTACTGCGCGGCCGAGGCGGCGATGGCAAAGACCGGCCATGCAGGCTCGGTGAGATCCACTGTGGCACGGCTCTCGATCACCAGATGATCCGTCACGTCGTCAAAGACGGCGGTGGCGACAGCGTTGCCGGCCACGTCGTGCGCCCAAGTCACCGTCGCCGTCGGAGAAATGGAGAGGGCATGTGCCAGTAGTCGCAGTTCCCTTGTTTCTCGGGGACGTAGCATCAACCGATGGGGTCCAAGAGGGACCTTTTGACGGTATCTGTAGGTCGTGGTGTGAACGATCTCGAGGCAGGCCAAAATGATGTTCCAGTCAGGATTGAGGAAGTCGGCGCGCGGCTGCGGGATCAGCGGCGGCGAGATGCGCCCGCGCTGACGGGCGCGGCGTTCCGCCAGGCATTCAACCCCTTGCAGCGTCGGCAAATCCGTTCTCCGAAGCCTTCGCTCCAGAACGAGGTTTCGCATCGCAGGCATCGGCGTTCTTGCGGAACATCACCCACGGCCCTTGGGGTCGCGATGTCTGGTACGTCACCCTCGGCGATGGCCTCGTCCGCCATCACGTTTTCCCCGCAGCCAGACGGGTGCGCAAGGACGGCGGCGAGTCCGGTCGTGAAGGCATGCCTTCGTTTTCGGCGGTCCGGATCGACTCTTCGTCCCGCGCTCCTCGGGCGGTCGTCTTCGAAGGCGGCGCAGCCAGGTTCGGATCGGATGTCCCAGACCCGGAATAGAGATGTCGCAGGTGCCCCTCGGAGACCCCGTCGGCCTTCATC
Source organism: Mameliella sp. AT18 (assembly GCF_028807275.1). NCBI lineage: Bacteria > Pseudomonadati > Pseudomonadota > Alphaproteobacteria > Rhodobacterales > Roseobacteraceae > Antarctobacter > Mameliella sp. AT18. The sequence goes on along the minus strand of NZ_JARAMO010000138.1, from coordinate 6,370 downwards.
ACGAGCTGTACCATCGGATCAGCCAGCATTTCTTCAAGGAAAAAGTCGGACAACTCCCTGCCGGTCAGCTTGTCCCTGGCGCGTGCTTGGTCGAGGTCGGCAAGGGAAACAGTCAGAGTCCGTGCAAGTCCCGGATGAGATATCCGGGGATGAAGCTTCACAAGGACGGAGGCTTTCCAGGCTGCGGGATCCCGTTGATCAGGGGGCGAAGCCACCTCCGTTTCGATCTCGTACTCTCCCGCCGGGAGCGTCTCGTCAAAGCCCGGAACGGTGAAGGGCCTAGAAAAAACCGCAACGGTCTTGCTCGTCAGATCTTCCATTCGCGCGTTCCTTTCCCATGGTGCTGTGGGCGGTCCGCGCCCTTCACGGGAATGAGGCGCGTAATCGGTGTACACCCTCAAGATGTCTTGGACTTGGCGGGTGCATCCTTGCCAGAAGCCTTGGGCTCGGTCTCCTTGGCAGCGGTCGTCGCTGTTTTCGTAGGCTTGGGCTTTAACGCAGCCGCAGCCCTGGCGGTCAGGTCCTTGAAGGACATGTCATCGATCCTTTGATTTTCCGACGCCAACTCCTCGTCCATTTCGGACCGGGATAATTCGCGTTGGTACTGAACATATGGGGCTGGCGACCCGAATTGCGATGGTGCATCGAAAAAGAAGCCAAGTTCGGTCAGGCCAATTCATCCGTCCAGACCTTGAATTCCATCAAAGCGTTCTGGCCGAATGTCTGGGTCAGAGGAACATCGGCAGCATCGCGACCGCGCGCGATCAGGATCCTCGCAAACCTCGGCTTGTTATTGCGCGGGTCGAACATGTGCCATTCTCCGGCAAGGAATACCTCCATCCAGGCAGCAAAATCCCCCGGCGGATGCGGCATAGGTTCACCGATGTCGCTCAGATATCCGGTGCAGTAGCGGGCCGGAATGTTCATGCAACGACACAGCGCGATGGCGAGATGGGCAAAGTCACGGCAGACACCCTGCCCCTCGGCGAGGGTCTGCGACGCTGTGCGCGTCGCCTTTGCCTGCATATAGTCGAAGCGGACATGTCCATGTACGAAATCGCAGATCGCCTGGACGCGTGACCATCCGGCGTCCGTGGTCTCGAATAGGCGCCACGCCTCCTCCGACAGAAGGTCGGTGTCGCAATACCGGCTGCCCTGCAGAAAGACGAGCGTCTCGAAAGGAAGATCCTGAACCTCGTGCTGCCGCGCGCCGGGCATGGAGAGATCAGACAGGCCCGTGTCGCGGAAGACGCCATCCGTCGACAGGCAGAAGTCGCCCGCCGGAGCCAGGACGCGCGTGCACCAGTTGCCGAAGCCATCCCGGTAGCTTTCGAGGGGCACGCTCGGCGAGGTCACGAGATAATCGGCATGCTCCAGATCGCCGAACCGCGAGTAGTGCACGTTCAGAAGCGCAATCAGCGGCGTCGGATGAGGGAAGCTGTATCGGAGACGACACCCTATGCTGACGCGCATGCCGGACACGCGGCTGCGCATCGTTCTGTCACCCTCATCTTCCAAGGACGCACGCCCCGTCCGAAAGCTGGAAGCCTCGATTGCAGCTCCACCGGTTACCGGATCGGTCGAGATATGCGTTCTCCGGCAGATCGATGGCGACACAGGCGCCATTCAGCACCTCGTATCCGCGCTCGCAGCTCCAGCCCGGTCCATAGGATGCCTCGTCCAGATAAGCATTCGATGGCACGACAACGGCATCGCATCGGTCGTCGATCTTGACGAAGCCTCTCTCACAAGCCCAGGCGGCGCCGTAGTCTGCGTTGGTCAGATACGCGTTCTCTGGCACGGCAATCGGCGAACATGTCCCTGCAAGAACCTCATAGCCACGATCACAGGTCCATCCAGTCCCCGAGTGATCGTCTGTCAGGTAGGCACGCTCGGGGAGCACGATGGGCACGCATGCCTCGTCCTCCTGCCGGAACCCGCGTTCGCATTGCCAATCGTAACCGGAAGACCGGAGGAAGGCATTCGCGGGCACCGGGATGCGATTGCAGGATATACCGTTTACCTCTTCATACCCACGGTCGCACTCCCACCCCGTCCCGTAGGAGCGCCCGGTTGGATAAGCATGCTCAGGGATACCGAGAGCCAGGCATTCGGCGCCCTCCACCCGGTAACCGAGGTTGCAGACCCATCCGTCGCCATAGCTGCGCGGCTGGGCGTTCTCCGGCATTGGGCCGGTGCCATCCTGCGCAAGCACGGGAAAGGCGAAGGAGGCGATTACACCGGCTATGGCTACCGTAGTCGCAATCAGGCTCGCCGGAGGTTGCCTCATCGCCGCTTTCTCCTTGACGGACCAGAGTCCGCGGGTTGCCGCGCGGGTCTTCGATAGCCCTAGCGTCAGCGTTCCGGTCAACCGTCGAGCGGGCAGTGGCGGGGAGGCCCAGGAGTTCGATCTCGATGGCATGCCTTCGTTCTCGGCCACCTGGATCGCGAAGTCCTGTGGGACTGTCGGATGAGTACTAACGGTCATCGGGGTGACAATTTGTGCAAGGCCGCAGCGGCAAGGGCATGTTCCTTCTGGTGGTAGTCGCCGCGAAACTTGCCATCGACCTGCACCTCCCAGATGCCGTTTCTTTCGCGAACATGAACCCCACCGCGCTGTGCCGGCCGGTCCATGGAAGAATCCTTTGCTCCTCTGCTTTTCGGCGGCACGGGTTTCATGTCGGTCATTTCCGGCTCCTTCGCCTTTGGCATGCGCGCTTCTCCGAGGAGCATCACAGCGCGAATGAATTCTGCCGCGTAGTCGTCGGTTTCGCGGTGGTCGTGTTCGTGCCTGGCCATACTCATCGGCTCGACGAAGCGTTCTCGAAGGTGGTCCACGAAACGCGGCTCGGTACGGGCCATGTAGGCGATCAGAGCTTGCAGGATCCGTTCATGAGCCAGCACACGCCGTTCGAGGTCGGTGGTTTCGGGGGAAGCTATCGGCATGGTGTGGTTCATCCTTCATCAACCGTGCTTTCCGGGCGTTCCGGCGAACGGTCGACATCAAGGGCTGCCAGGCATGCCTGCGCAATGTCCCTGTCTGGGGCATCGGTTCCCGGCATGGTCGCCCAGCCGGCTGTCATGAGAGCGTCGCGCCTCTGGTAGGTCGAAGCTGCCCGGATCGTTTTCATCTTGTCCGCTCGAGCCGGGTCAGACCGCGCCATGTCGAGGCAGACCGGTACCATTGAGGTGACGACATCGTTGCGGGACATCGCCATCGCGCGGTCATTCGAAGTGCCGCCGGTCACCCAGCCACCCCATGAAAATCCGACGATACCGACAAAGACAGCGCCGATCACGGCACCATAGATACCGGGTTTGAGCCATTCGGGAGTATTCATTTCAAGTCCTCCTGCGGGGAAAGCGCCGCTTCGCTGTGATTGTTCGTTGCGCTCGTGGTCGCGTCCCGGCGCAGCGCCTTATTCAGGTCGCCGTCGGAAATCGCCCGTAGCTCTGACCGCCCCGCTTGATCGCCCCTTCCGTGAACCGTCAGGTAGGTCGCCGTCCGGCGATACGCCTCGAAGCCGAGACCTTGCAGAAGCTCTTCTTCGACGAGAACCTCGTAGTCGCCCGGGGGCAAATCTCCGGGGTATCCCGGCAAGGTGAACCGGTTCGAAAACGTCACCGTCGATCTGGTCGACCGCATGGTCATCCCTGGTCTCCTCGATGTTGGCAGATCCCTCGCTCACCACTGTTGCCAGCCCGGTGGAGTGCGGGACTGACCAGTGAAACGAATTAATGACTTATACCTCGGGATCGTCCGACCCGCGCTGACGCATGTTAGTCCCGGGCACCGAACCGGCTGCGACCTACCTAGGGGCAGTCGCCCGCACTGACCTGTGTAAGGGCGGCAAGACCGACCTGCGCGTACCCTTTGGGAAACAGGGGCGATCTGCGTTCCTGCAACCCTTGAAAGGATTGGCGATGGCCGACCCCAATGTTCTCAACCCGCACCCGCCGGAGTACGATCGGTTTCTCTGTGCGTCGGTCGGCGAGGACCGGAACGGCTATGCCGTGACGGTGCTCTCCACGCTTGCGCGGCTTGGACTCGATCCATGGAAGGAAACCGCTGAACTGGCCACACTGGGGCCCGACGACGCACGCGCGCGATTGGGGGCACTGCTTGCTCGATTTCGCGACGTTCCTGCGCTCGCCAGCGATCACGGCAGGATTGCACGAGACCTGAGCCAGCTGCTTCCCGAAGGACCGACGTCAGGTGCCCTGCAGCGCGCTGCCTCGACGGTGGCCGATGGCCACCCGGGAACAAGCGGAGCGATCTGGGCGGTGCTCGCGATCATCTTCGCACTGTTTCAGATGTTCATGGTTGGCGGGTCAGGGGCAGGCGAATGACCGTCTCAACCACAACCATGGGCAGACCGGCACATGCGGCACACGAGTCCGGGGCGCTATCGCCTCGCGAACAGGGCGTTCTCTGGGACATGGAGGAATACTTCTGGACCAGTGGCGCCGACAACGCGCGGGCGACGACAGCGACCAACGCAGTCATGGTCTTCCCCTATCCGCCCGGGATCCTCCAGGGCGACCAGATCTGGACCCATCTTCAACAGAGAACCGGCTGGCTGTCCGTCTCGATGGCCGAACGGCGCGTCACACGGTGTCGTGATATCGCCATTCTCACCTACCGCGTCTCGGCAGAAAAACCCGATGTGCCGATCTACAAGGCCCTCTGTGCCTCGACCTACCTCAACGATGACGACAGATGGCTGCGGATTTCCCACCAGCAAACTGCAGTGAATTGAGAAGCGCATGGGCAACCGACCTGCCGCAGGCGTCGGGGCTAACCTGCGTCAGTGCGGCGGGGCGCCGACTCCGCTTAGGTGAGACGTGCCGCCGAACATTCGGTGATGCATTTTTCCGAGTACCCGAGAAGCGTGTGGGCGTGCCGATCCAAAAAGGACGGCATGTCGACACGCTTCTTATTCTCGGAGCGTCCAGAAAGGACAATCCCAATGACTCCCGAACAGAACAAGACCGCCGAAAAGATGACCTCCGTGAAGGCCGCATGGGACAAGGCGCCCGCTGGTCCGAAGAAGGATGCGGCGCTGAAGCACTACCAAGCAGCCGAGAAGGCCAACACCGCGAAGAACGACGCCGAGACCAACAAGGAACTCGATGCGGCGACCCACGCCCTCGCGTAACCTCCGGCGTCTGACGTGAACACTGGGGCCGCCTGCCGAGCAAGGGAGGGCGGCCCTCTCATTTCAGTAGCGGCCCAGTCTGGTCCAGATATTCCGGATCGAACTCGGCAAGTTCCACCAGCCCGCCATAGTCGTGAAACGTAACGCGGCCGTCCCGAAAGGTGACCAGTCCACTCTCGCGAAGCTGCCGCAGGACGCGGTTCACATGGACCGCGCTCAACCCCAGCGTATCGGCGAGGTGGTATTGCGTCAGAGGGCAGTCGAATCCTTCCCTGCTGCCTATTCCAACCAGCGCAAGCCTCGATCCCAGTTCGAGCAGGAAATGCGCCATTCGGGCGTCCGCATCACGCCGACCGATCCCGACCAGATGCTCCACGACCATCGCTTCGTCCCTTGACGCTGCCCAGAGTATGGCGGTCGCGAGGCGCGGCGTCCGCGCGAAGGCATCGATAAGGTCGCTCGCCAGCACTTCGGCGGCCTCGATGTCAACGATGGGTTCGAAGCTGTGATCCGACGTGCGCAACAGGACGCTGCGCAATCCCAGAAAATCCCCCGGCACCTGGAAATCCACGATCTGCCGCGTCCCGTCGGCCTGGAGCTTGTAGGAACAGACCCAACCCGACGACAGAATGTACGCGGCTTGAGCCGACTGCCCCTGATGCACCATGTCACGCGCCGCGCCGAATGAGCGACGACGCTCATGCAGTCGTTCAAGCACGGCCAGCTCGACCTCCGACAGGGCGACGAAGGCGGAGAGCTTGCGTGTCAGGGGGCTATGTTCGGCTGATGTCATGAAGGCTCCCGGCGTGCCGTGACCCAGGAGCGGAAATCGGTCCGGACACTGCTCTGGATCAGTCCAGCATAGAGCACTTCCTGCGAGAAGTACGGATGTATCTGAAACTCGCCTTCCACGGGGATCACGATGCCAAGGAAGGAAACCCGGATGTCGACCGCAAGCGAACATGCAGGCCAGGCTGCCCTTTCGATCTGTGAGGCGCTGCTGCTTGCCATGAACGATCGCGGAGTGCTGCCGGAGCACGAGATCGTGGGGGTTCTTCGCGACGCCGCAGCGACCCATGAGAACGCGGTCGGCACAGACCATGAGACGGAAAACCACCGAGCTGTCGCGGACCTGATCAACGCGATCATCTCCGGCGGTAATTCAGTTCGACGCTTGTGAAGTTGGACCTGTCACGGATTTGTGCCGCTCC
>NZ_JARAMO010000137.1:0-4615 GCF_028807275.1 Mameliella sp. AT18 | reverse complement strand
GTCGGTTCGTCCGCGATCAGCAGGCGCGGCTTGCAGGCCATCGCCATCGCGATCACCACGCGCTGCCGCATCCCGCCCGACAGTTCGTGCGGGTACTGGTTCAGGCGCCGTTCCGGTTCCGGGATGCGCACCTCGCGCAAGAGCTCGACCGCCCGTTCCTCGGCCTGTTTCGCGCTCATCCCGCGGTGGACGCGCAGCCCCTCTGTCAGTTGTTTCTTGACCGTGAACACGGGGTTCAGCGCGGTCATCGGCTCCTGGAAGATCATGCCGATCTCGTTGCCGCGGATGTCGCGCATGTGCTTCTGGTCGAGGGTGCGCAGGTCGACCTCGCCGCCATCCTTGCGGTCGAACAGCAACCGGCCGCCGGCGATGTCGCCGCCGCCGTATTCCACCAGCCGCATCAGCGAAAGCGAGGACACCGATTTGCCGGAGCCGGATTCGCCCACCACGCAGACCGTTTCCCCCGGACCGATGTCGAAACTGACGTCCTCGACACCGACGACCGGGCCGTCCTTGGTCTGGAACTCCACCCGCAGCTTGTCGATCCGCGCGATCGGTCCTGCGGTCTGCGAGTTCGGTGCGCTGTCCAGCATTGTTGCGTGCTCCCCATGTCCTGAAGGCAAAGGCTATGGGCTGCGCAGGTCCGCTGTAAAGACCCGCAGTGCTTTTACGTTAGGCAATGCTTGCATTTTGCGCATGTTCTGCTTTCGATGGGGAACGGGTGGGGTTTCCGGTTCATCGATGTGCAAATGGCGGTTGCAATCGCCGGCGCATCTGACCGACCATCCCATCACAACGAAGGGGCCGGGCAAGACATCCGGTCCCGACCAACATGGAGTGATATCATGAGACTCAAGACCCTGATGCTCGGGGCAGCCGCCGCCGTTGCACTGGCTCCCGCAGCCTTTGCCGAGCGTGCGTCTGACGGCGACGTCAAGATCATCTACTGGCAGGCTCCGTCGATCCTGAACCCGTTCCTTTCGGGTGGCACCAAGGACGTCGAATCCTCGTCGATGATCATCGAACCGCTGGCACGCTACAACGAGATGGGTGAACTGGTGCCCTGGCTGGTCGACGAGATCCCCACCGTTGCCAATGGCGGTGTCTCCGAGGACCTGACCCAGATCACCTGGAAACTGAGCCCGGGCATCCTGTGGTCGGACGGCTCGCCGCTGACCTCCGCAGACGTCAAGTTCACCTATGAATACTGCACCCACCCCGAGGGCGGCTGCGCGCAGGTCACCAAGTTCGAAGGCGTGACCTCGGTCGAGACGCCGGACGAGTCGACCATCGTCGTCACCTTCGAAGGTCCGACCCCGAACCCCTACGGCCCCTTCGTCGGCGGTGAGAGCCCGATCCTGCAGAAGGCCCAGTTCGAGAACTGTGTCGGCGCCGCGGCCTCGACCTGCACCGAGCAGAACTTCAACCCGATCGGCACCGGCCCCTTCGTCGTCACCGAGTTCAAGCCGAACGACGTGATCACCATGAAGGCCAACGACAACTACCGCGACCCGGCCAAGCCGGCCTTCGCCACCGTGACCTTCAAGGGCGGCGGTTCGGCGGCCGCGGCGGGCACCGCCGTGATGGAAACCGGCGAGTTCGACTATGCCTGGAACCTGCAGCTGGCCCCCGATGTCATCGCCAAGATGGAAGCGGGCGGCATGTGTGTGCCGGTGGCCGGCTTCGGCCCGCTGCTGGAACGCATCATGCTGAACAACACCAACCCCGATCCGGCACTTGGCCCGGACGAACGGTCGGTGATCCGTCCGCACCCCTTCCTGGGTGATCCGGCGGTCTACAAGGCGATGTCGATGGCCATCGACCGCAACCTGCTGGTGGAAATCGGCTATGGCCAGGCCGGCCGCGTGTCCTGTTCCTGGGTCCCCGCCCCTGCCGCCTTTGCCGCCGACATCGAAGGCTGCGACGTGCAGGACATCGAGGGCGCCAAGAAGATGCTGGACGATGCGGGCATCGTCGACACCGACGGTGACGGCATCCGCGAGAAGGACGGCGTGCCGCTGTCGATCGTCTACCAGACCTCCGTCAACGCCGTCCGCCAGGACTTCCAGGCGCTGATCAAGGACTGGTGGGAACAGATCGGCATGGAAGTCGAGCTGCGCTCGGTCGATGCATCGGTCTTCTTCGGTGGCGATCCGGGTTCGCCCGACACCTTCCAGAAGTTCTATGCCGACGTCGAAATGTACGCCAACACCTTCAACGGCACTGACCCGCAGGCCTACCTGGGCAACGGTCTGTGCGACAAGGCACCGCGTCCGGAAACCCAGTGGCAGGGCGAGAACATCAGCCGCTTCTGCGACGAGGAATACGACGCGCTGCACAAGCAGCTGTCCGAGACCGCCGACATGGCAGAGCGCCAGCGCATCGGCCGCGAGCTGAGCCGCATGGCCTTCGAGCGTGGCGCGATGATCCCGCTGGTCCACCGTGGCCGCCTCTCGGCGCATTCCAACAGCCTCGGCGGCGTCAAGCTGAACGTCTGGGACAGCGAGCTGTGGAACGTGGCCGACTGGTACCGGATCGACTGATCGGCTGAAAACCGGGGCGCGCCCGGCGCGCTCCTTCCGCAGGCCGGACCCACTCCGGCCCGGCCTGCCCCCGGCTCCAAAGCCGCAAAAATCAGAGGCGTTTGATGCTCTCCTACGCGACGCGACGTCTGGTCCTTTCGATCCCGACGCTTCTCTTCATCAGCTTTGTCATCTTCATGCTGCTCCAGCTTGCCCCGGGCGACCCGATGGCGCAGGTGCCGCTCACCGTACCCGCCGAGGTCAAGGAAAAGATGCGACAGGCGCTCGGGCTGGGGGAACCCCCGCTCGTGCAATATTGGAAATGGCTGGTGCAGGTCTTCTGGACCGAACCCAAGGTCTTTATCGACTGGGCCTTCGGAACCAACATGACAGAGGGCGCGCAACGCGTGATCTCGTGGCAGACACGGTCGCCGGTCATGGACATCATCATCCAGCGCATTCCGCAGACGCTCTGGGTGGTCGGCACGGCCTATGTCGTCGCCATCCTGATCGCCATCCCGGTGGGCGTCTACTCGGCCTACAGGCAGTATTCGGTCTTTGACCAGGCGGGCACCTTCGTGACCATGATCGGTTTCTCGATCCCGCCCTTCTTCACCGGCCCGCTGCTGATCGTGATCTTTTCCGTCCAGCTTGGCTGGTTCCCCTCGATCTACGACACCACCCATGTCGTGAACGACTGGGCCAGCTTCAAGGTCCAGCTCAGCCAGATGATCATGCCGGTCATGGTGCTGGCACTGCAGATCACCGCCCAGCTGAGCCGCTACATGCGCGCCTCGATGCTGGACAACCTCAACCAGGATTACGTCCGCACCGCCCGCGCCAAGGGCCTGTCAGAGGCGATCGTGGTCAATGTCCATGTCGTGCGCAACTCGCTGATCCCGGTCGTGACCGTGATCGCGCTGGGGGTGCCGGCCATCTTCGGCGGCGCCATCATCACCGAACAGGTGTTCAAGGTGAACGGGATCGGCCAGCTGCTGATCACCGCGCTTTTCGCCAACGACCTGCCGATGGTCATGACCCTGACCTTCATCTTTGCCGTGCTGATCGTGCTCTTCAACCTTGTTGCCGACATCCTCTACGGCCTGCTCGACCCGAGGATCCGCTATGACTGACAACACCACCCCCGCGGACGAGCCATTGCAGGCCATCCAGGCCCTGCAGGACAAGGAACCGTCGAAACCGCCACGGTCCCGCGCCAAGGACGTCTGGGACCAGTTCCGCAAGCACAAGGGCGCCATGTTCGGCCTGGGCTTCCTGATCTTCATCACCCTGGCGGTGCTGATCGGCCCCTGGCTGTACCAGGTCGATCCGCAAAAGATCGACATCCGCAACAAGGACTTCCGCCCGATCTATGTCGCGCTGTGGGATTCCGATGCGCGGACCGGATGGAACAAGCCCTTCGGCTCGGACCAGCTGGGCCGTGACCAGCTTGCGCAGATGATCGCCGGAGGCCGCGCCTCGATGGCGGTGGGCTGGGCGGCGATGATCCTCAGCCTCGTGATCGGCACCGCCGTCGGCGTGGCGGCGGGCTTCTTCAAACGGCTGGACGGGTTCCTGATGCGCATGACGGACCTGTTCCTCTCGCTGCCGATCCTGCCCCTGCTCCTGTTGGCGGGGACGCTGTTCCGACAACCACTGAGGGCCAACTTCGGGCCGGAGGGGGGCATGTTCATCCTGATCGTCACGATGATTGCCATCACCTCATGGATGCCCACGGCGCGGATCGTGCGGGGCGACATCCTGGCCATCAAGGAACGCGAATTCGTGCTGGCGGCGCGCTCGATCGGGACAACCCAGTTCAAGATCATCCGGCGCCACCTGCTGCCCAACGTCCTGTCACCGATCATGGTCTCGGCGGCGCTGGGTCTGGCCACGGCGATCATCACGGAATCGGCCTTGTCCTTCCTCGGCGTTGGCTTCCCCTCGGACTTCCCGACCTGGGGCAAGATGCTGGCCGACGCCGTGGTCCGGATGGAGGAATTCCCGGAACGCGTGCTGCTGCCCGGCATCGCCATCTCGCTGACCGTGCTCTCGGTCAACTACCTGGGCGACGGGCTGCGCGACGCGCTGGA
>NZ_JARAMO010000136.1:0-2855 GCF_028807275.1 Mameliella sp. AT18 | reverse complement strand
CAACCAAATCAATGGGTCCTGACCCTAGAATGAAGAAGAAGTTTGGATAGCCTTCCTGCGGACTCGACGGGGTACTCGACCGATTTGCCCGTTGCATACGCTGCGATAGAGCGTGCCACCTATCTCAATTCTGCCCTCACAAGCCCGGCAAATCCGCCCTCCTTGAAATTACTACTTCTGGCCAGACTCGGAAAATCTGGCAGCCTTTCCAGTTCAACCGAGGGAAGGAATATTGTCGCGGAACAGGCTGGCAACTTCGCGTATCGCGCCTCAAAGTACATCTTGGATAGTGCGCGAGCCACAGCATAGGCAGCAGCCAAGTCGATTTTGGAAACGCGGGCTCGGTTAATCGGCATCAAATTACCCTTTTGAACAGTAGACCCGACTTCGAAATAGATCAGTTGGCCGACCACCCCGAGACGGATAACGTGACAACTCCCCCGGAGGGGATCACCGCAACGCGCATGCTGTCATCAGATTCCGATTAAGCCGCAATGACAGATCAACGCGGCGGACTCTTTGCTCTTCGCTCTACCGCTCGACCAGCTTGTTGCCCTTGATGGCATGATCGAATGTCAGACTTCGGTGGCGATTGACGCCTGGTGCCGCGCGCGGACCATCGCGCGCACAAGGGCTGGGACAACGGGATCGAAGGGTCGCATAAGCCAAAACGAAAACCGCGACGAGCTGAAGGGTCGGTTCAAATCGCCCCGACACGCTCAGAGATTTTGGCTGCCCACAATGATATCGACGCCGTCTCTTGTCCAAGCCGTTGTCAACTCTCCGCCATCTCATATCGCCTTGCCGGAGCGGATGCTTTCGACCTCTGGCATGGTTATGCGGCCGAAATGGCGATCTGACAGCCAGAGCCACTCGCTTCTCTCGATCAGATGGATCAAGTTGGCAATCCCCTTTGCTTCCGCAAAGTCGACGGCTCCGGGGAACGCCCGACCCATGCTTTGTCCTTCAGCCCTTTTCCGCCTCGGCAACATGCGCCTTCACGGCAAGAAAGCTGTCCGGTGTCACCGAGATCGTGTCGATTCCGGCCTTGACCAGCAGGCGGGCAAAGTCGGGGTCGTTGCTGGGCGCCTGGCCGCAGAGGCCGATCTTGCATCCGGCCTTGCGAGCCTTGGCGATCACTTTCTCTATCATCCAAAGAACAGCCGGGTCTCGTTCGCTGAACAGTTCGGACAGTGCCTCTGAATCTCGGTCGATGCCCAGCGTCAATTGCGTCAGGTCGTTCGAGCCGATGGAGAATCCGTCGAAGCGTTTGGCAAAGGCCTCTGCCTGGATCACGTTCGAGGGGATCTCGCACATCACATAGACCTGAAGCCCGTTCTCCCCCCGCCTCAACCCATTCTCGGCCATGACCTTCAACACGCGGTCGGCCTCTTCGATGGTACGACAGAAGGGAATCATGACAACGACACTGTCGAAACCCAAGGTCTCGCGCAGCCGTTGAATGGCGCGGCACTCCAGCGCAAAACCGTCGCGGTAGCCTTCCGAGTAATAGCGGGAGGCGCCTCGGAAGCCGATCATCGGATTCTCCTCGGAAGGCTCGAACTGGCTCCCGCCCAGCAGATCGGCGTATTCGTTGGTCTTGAAGTCGCTCATCCGCACGATTGTCGGGTTGGGATACCAGTTTGCCGTAATGCGTGAGAGACCCATGGCAAGGCTGTGAACGAAATAGTCGCTGCGGGTGTCATAGCTTCGGGTCAGTCTGTCGATGGCATCGCGCGCCTTGCCGGGAGCCAACTGGTCGTAACGGGTCAGCGCCAGTGGGTGGACCTTGACCTCGTTGGAGATGACGAATTCCATCCGTGCGAGGCCCACGCCATCGGCGGGGAGACGCCACCAGCGTGCCGCGGCTGCCGGGTTTGCGACGTTCAACATGACCTTGGTTCGGGTCGCGGGGATCGACTCGAGATGCGCTTCCTCCAACGTGACCTCTGTCTTGCCGGAAAAGACCGTGCCCTCGTCGCCCTCGGCGCAGGACACGGTGACCATCTGTCCATCGTGCAGGATCTGGGTCGCATTGCCGGTGCCGACGATTGCCGGGACGCCCAATTCGCAGCTGATGATCGCGGCATGTGAGGTGCGGCCGCCATGGTCGGTCACGATGGCAGCTGCGCGCTTCATGATCGGCACCCAATCCGGGTCGGTGGTGGAGGTTACCAGAACCGAGCCGTCGACGAACCGGTCGATCTCGGCGGCAGTCTCGATCAGGCAGACCTCACCCGAGGCGACCGCGCCGCCGACACTGAGTCCGCGCAACAGTTCTGTTCCTGTCTGCCCAAGCTTGTAGGTCTTGAACACGCCAGCCTCGCTGCGCGATTGCACGGTTTCCGGGCGGGCTTGCACGATGTAGATCAGCCCGGTCTCGCCGTCGCGTGCCCATTCCATGTCCATCGGTTGGCCGTAGTGCTTCTCGATGGTGATGGCGGTGCGGGCGAGGTCGAGGATTTCGGCGTCCGACAACACGAACTTTGCGCGCTCGGCCTTGGACGTCGGCACATTGCGAGTCCCCGTGGCTTCACCGCTGCCGTAGACCATCTTGATGTCCTTGGCGCCCAAGGCTTTGTGCAAGATGGGCTCCAATCCTTCGCGGTCGAGGAATGGCTTGTAGACCTGGTATTCGTCCGGGCTGACAGCGCCTTGGACGACGTTTTCGCCAAGGCCCCAGGCGGCGTTTATCAGCACCAGCTTGTCGAAGCCGCTTTCGGTATCCAGCGAAAACATGACGCCAGAACCGCCGATGTCCGAGCGGACCATGAGTTGAACGCCGATCGACAGGGCCACCTCGAAATGGCTGAATCCCTTCAGCTGGCGGTAGGTGATCGCCCGGTCGGTGAACA
>NZ_JARAMO010000135.1:0-1740 GCF_028807275.1 Mameliella sp. AT18 | reverse complement strand
GCCGCCGTCCATCGTGTCGAGCCCGTCGCCGCCTTCGATGACATCGCGCCCGTCCTGGCCGATCAGCAGGTCATTGCCGCCTTCACCATAGATCGTGTCGTCGCCCGCATTGGCGTTGACGGTGTCGTTGTCCGCGCCCGCGTTGATTTCATCGTTGCCCGCGCCGCCGAAGATCGTGTCCTCGCCCGTGAACCCAACAAGAGAGTCATCCCCGGCGTTGCCCACGATCAGATCATTCCCCGCCGCGCCAAAGACGGTGTCGTTGTCATCGCCGCCGATCAGCGTGTCGTCGCCCGCGGCGCCAAGGATCTGGTCGTCGCCGGCGCCGCCGCGGATGATATCGGCGGCTGTATCGCTGGCGGTGGAGTCGGCGCCATAGAGCGTGTCATTGCCCTCGTTTCCGAGCAGAAGGTCGCCGCCGCCACTGCCGATCAAGTAATCGCCCTGGCTGCCCCCGATCAGCGTGTCATTGCCCGCGCCGCCGGTGACGTCCTCGCTCACCAGGCCGCCATTGCCGTTGTAGACGTCGGAACCGTCGCCCAGGTAGACTTCGCCGATGATCTGGCCTGAGTTGAAGAGCCTGTCATTGCCGCCGCGCAGATCGACATCGCCCAGCATCTGGCCCGAGTTGCTGACACGGTCGATGCCGCCGTCATGGCCGCGCAGCGCGCCTTGGTCGCCCGAAATGATACCGGAATTGTTCAGCACGAAGGTTGGATCGACGACGGTGTTCGAAATATCGACACCCCACCAGTTGGCAGAGCTGATTTCCCCGGCGTTGATGATGAGCGTCCCGTCTGCACTTCCGTCCAGGCGCAGGCCCGCGGCTTCGGTCCCGACCGCCGACAGGACGCCCCCGGCCAGGTTGGTGACCCGGCTGTTTACGTTCTCGACGATGACCGCGTTGTTGAACCGTTCATTGTGAACGGCGTCATCATAGGAATTGGCGGCGATCGTGCCCGAGTTCACGAGCACGTCGCCCGACCCAGTGAAAAAGAAGATCGGGGAAGCGGCCGAGATCTGGCCCGTGTTGGTCACCGTGGTGCCGCCGCTGCTGACAATCGCCGTGCCCTTCTCGATGGAGATAAGGCCATGATTGACAAGGGTTTGCTCGGCCCCGACGCCGCCATTGAAGCCCAGCACGGTGAGGTTTGCGCTGTTTTGGAAACTGACGAGCGATCCGGTTTCGGTGATGGTCAGCGAAAACCCGTCACCGGTCTGGTTGGTGACGCCTGCGGCGGTGATCGCCTGCCCGGCGATGGTGACCGAAAGGTTCTCCAGCGAGGTGCTCCATAGAGCGTTGTCGTTCGATCCCCAGTAGATCCCCTCGGGAACATACAGTTCGTCCGCGGCGGCGACAAAGGTATGCGCCGTGCCCGAGACGAGACCGGATGTCGTGATGACTGTCAGTGCCATGATGAAAATCCCCACATGTTCTTGCTAAAATGCGCGTCGTGCTCAACGACTATAGCCGAAACAGTCAAGACCTGTCGCCTTGACTGTCGGGGCTTTTCTGCCTCCAGACGGGCAGGGGGAGGATCACAATACGAAGTCGTCCGCCGTCAGGCCGGTCACCCCCGCCACGCGGATCTCTGCGTCCACGCTGCCGTTTCCGTCAGCATCGAATTGCACGATGGTGGAACCTGTCGAGGTCTCGAGCAGCCGCAGTTCCGGGTTGCCCGAGGGGGCAAAGGCCGCCGTGCCGCGGAATTCGAAGACACCGGGGCTGAGGCCCGCGAC
>NZ_JARAMO010000134.1:0-7247 GCF_028807275.1 Mameliella sp. AT18 | reverse complement strand
GCCCATGACGTGATCCTGGCCAATGGCGCGCCCACGGAGACCTTTATCGACTATCGTGACCGCCAGTCCTTCGACAACTACGACGAATACCTCGACCTCTACGGCTGTGAGCGGATCATCCCCGAGATGCCGCGCCCACGGATCTCGTCCCGCCGTCAGTTGCCCGCCGCGATCCGCGAACGGCTTGACCAGGGCATTGCGGCGCAAAGGGATGACAGAGAAACACGGCGCGCCTGACAGAACTGTGCGATTGGCAGTGGGGCCTGCCAATGCCCCCCGAACCTTGGGTAACGAGAGGGCGTAAAGGTCATGGGAACCTTCCAGTTTCAAAGCTCGGGGTTTTACGCGGGCACCTCCGGGACCGTCACCTTGGGCGGATCGGGCACGGAACCCAGCCTGCTGGAAGTGGTCGAGCTGGAGGTCGATGACAGCTTTGAGACCGGGGATACGCTGATCTACCGGGTCAATGGCGTCAACAACAGCAATTGCACCTATCTTGGCAATGTCGACGTGGCCAAGGCCGGGGGCGGCACGGTGAACCTGCCGGTTTTTGCGCTGAGCAACGGGTTCAGTTTCATTCCGATTCCGCTGACCGACAATATCGCCGACTACACCTTTCCCAGCCCGCTAAACCTCGACACGCTGGACACCAGCGACTACCCCGACTGTTTCGCGCCCGGCACCATGATCACTACCACAGACGGCCCCGTCGCGGTCGAGACCCTGCAGATCGGCGCCCGTTTGCCGACCGCCACGGGCGGGGTCGCGCGGGTGCACTGGACCGGTCGGCAAAGGCTGGCCGTCCCTCAAAGGGGGCAGTGGCTGGTGCGCATTGGTGCAGGCGGCCTTGGCGCCGGGCTGCCTTTGGCGGACCTCACCGTGACAGCCGACCACGGCATGATGATCGACGGGCTGATCATCAATGCCTCGGCGCTGGTGAACGGGGGAACGATCGACTGGGTGCCGTTGCGGGACCTGCCGGACAGCCTGACCGTCTACCATGTCGAGACGGAGGCCCATGAGGCGATCCTGGCCAACGGCGCGCCCTCGGAGAGCTACATCAACTACCGTGACCGGCGGCGGTTCGACAATTTCGACGAATACCTGGCGCTCTATGGCTGCGAACGGATCATCCCCGAGATGCCGGCGCCTCGGATCTCTAGCGGACGCCACCTGCCAGCGGACATCGCGTCGCGCCTAGGCCTCCGGAGACAGACCCGCTTTGCAAGAGATCTGCCAGCCTCGGCACGTTGTCGCTAATGAGCCCAAGTCAGGCATGGCGACTGGCTCAGCGTAAGAACCACACTTCGATTGGCAAGTAATCGTCCCCTTGGCCGGATGATGCGGCGGGCGCCCGTTCTTGACGCGTTCGATGATGTCCCTCGTCGAGACGTCTGTCCGAAGGGGCACCCTGGGATGTTCTTGTAGGCGTTGGCTCATGAGCCGGTGTCTAAACCGACCTATCCATCCGAAATCTCCTCTCCCCGCCTGAACCCGGGGTTCGCACTGCGAATGCGACCAGGGTACTATGCCTTTTTTTCATTCACTCCCCCTCACAAGAAGCCATGTGTACCCGATAAGATTCAAAAAATCAAATACAATCCCTGATTGCCACTAAATTTTCAACGGTCAAGGTCACGCTCCGGCACAACCAACAAGGCGTGAGATGTGGCCACCTTAGACGGCGTGTCAGATTTCCACATACTCCAACTGAAGCAAAAAATTTATAAATATTTTGCAACATTAAACATCAATAGACCCAACTGCCTCTTTAGTGAACACAGACCTTAGTACCAATAAACTATCAAACTAAGATACACCTATAAGATTGACCGCGTGAAGACCACTGGGTAATTCTTCTTATGCGGGAGCGAATCTTTGCCACTCCGAAGGTGCCAGCACAATCTTCGGGATGTGTATCGGCGTGTCTGCGGGACAGGTCTCTTCGGGGCCCTGCGCTTTCTGGTGTGACGTATAGGAGAATTTCATGTCCACAATCGACCTTAACAACGTGCACGAGTATACGGGCGCCGTAGCTCTTTCCGTCGGCGGCGTCCTGGACGTCGGTCTGCTGCCTTACGGTCCTGAACTGGGCACGGCCACATTCGTCGACGATGACGACACATTCGAAACCGCCGATACCGCCACGTTCAATGGCAGCGGCTTTTCCTACATCGGTCAAGGCACCGCAGCGACAATCGGCATTGGCGGTATCGAGCTCGACTCGAAACCCGTGGTGGCCTTCTCGCAGGGTGGGACGACCTACCTTTGGTACCCCGAAGGCGAGCCGCTCGCGGGGGTTCTGACCTCGACCATCAACCTGACCAGCGACGCACCCTACGCATACTGCTTTGCAGAAGGCACCCTGATCGACACCGCACAGGGTGAGCGCCCGGTCGAGGAACTGGCCATCGGCGACACGATCCGGACGGCAGACGGGTCCGAAACGACGGTCAAGTGGGTGGGCGTCCAAACCCTGAGCAGCCTCTTCAGCGAAACCGGCAAGCAGATGGTGCGCATCAGCGCGGGCGCGCTTGGCGACGGTCTGCCCCACAGCGACCTGACTGTCACCGCGGATCACGGCATGATCCTGGACGGGCTGGTCGTGAATGCATCGGCCCTGGTCAACGGTTCGACCATCGACTTCGTGCCGGCCACAGAGCTGGGTGGCCTTTTCAAGGTCTACCATGTCGAGACCGAGAGCCATGAAGAGATCATCGCCAACGGCGCGGCGGCGGAAACCTTCGTCGATTACGCCGCGCGCAAGAACTTCGACAACTACGACGACTATGTGGCGCTTTACGATGGTGTGGAACGCCTGATCCCGGAAATGACGAAGCCGCGCGTTTCGTCAAGCCGCATGCTGCCTGCACACCTGCGCGCGCAACTGGGCATGACTACCCCCGTCCCCCAGTTCCGCAAGAGCGCCTGATCCCCAGAACGCCCTAGTCTTCCGAGGCGCGTTTCGTACAACAGGCACTCTGGACGGGCCCTGCGATTTTCGCAGGGCCCGCTTCTCTTTCATCGTAGCCGAATGCCAGAACCTGCAACTGGCCCGATGCTCCGGCAGGTGCGCCCCCCCGGGAGATAGGCCAAAGGATGCTCATTTCCCGGACATGGTTGCAGGTTTCCGCGCAAATCACGCGCACTGGCGGATTTCCTGACCTGCGCGGCGTCCAATTCCCCCTGTAAATCAGCCTCGAGATCCCATGTCTTGAACAGAAAGACAAAAGAGGCAGACCCATGAAAACCCTGACCATTCTTCAGGCCGCGGCCTTGCTGATGCTGGCAGTGATCGGCGCCTATGCCGGGCAGGACGCCGCCGCACAGCCCTGCGCCGCCCCCCAGCAACTCACCGCACCGGCAGAGGCCTGCGATCTCTGACCGACAGGCCCCTTTCACCGGTTTGACGGCCCCGTTCAGCCCGCGTCGGGCAGCGGCGGCAGGCTGCGCAGGTAGAGGATGATGGCCGAGAGGTCATCCCCCGTCATCTGCGACAGGTATCCGTAGGGCATCGGCGGCATCATCGGGCTGCCGTCGGGCCGCATCCCCTTCGTGATCATGTCAGCCAGTTCGGCGTCGGTATATCCCGCCAGACCATCCTCGTGCGAGGTCAGGTTGGCGGCGACAGACGTCCCCCAGGGGCCGTGGAACTCGAACCCACCGGCGCCCAGGCGGCTGTCCAGCATCGGCCCCTTCTCTCCCATCGGGGTATGGCATTCCATGCAATGCGCCACCGGCCCGGCCAGGTAGGCGCCGTATTCGACGCTCACCGCCTGCACGGGATGAGGCACGCTGTCGATGGGCGGGCCATAGGCTGGCGGCAGCGGGATGTTGTAGGTGCTTTTGCCCGGGTCGTTCTCGACCGCGGGCAAGGTGCGCAGATACATGACAATGCTCATCACGTCGTCATCCGACAGGCCGCGGTACATGGGAAATGGCATCGGCGGACCGATGATCGTGCCGTCGGGGCGCAGTCCCTCGCGGATGGCTCGTGCCAGTTCGGCATCGGACCAGCCCGCAACAGCCCCGGCGGGCGTGATGTTGGGGGCAATGGCGGTAAAGGCAGGGTTCTTGTCCACCAGCCGTCCGGCCAGGTTCTGGTCCATTACCGGACCCTGCGGCCCCATCGGTGTATGGCAATTGCCGCAGCCCGCCGGTCCTTCGACCAGGTAGCGTCCGCGGTCAAGGCTCGGTTCCGCATACGCCGTGGCGCCGGCCATTGCCAGCCCCAGGCATAGCCCTGTCAGTCGTGGAAACATGTCCCTCTCCCTGAAAAATCGCTTCTTTTTGTAGACATTCGACTCGCACGCAGGGGCGAGTGTAGCGCCTTCCAAAGAAGTTCATCAGGGAAATCTTTCAGCGGCCCAGGGCCTCGTTCAGTTCGGGCAGGAACCGCTGTTCGTAATCCGACCCCACCAGGGGGCCGACGAACTTGAACAGGACGGTGCCCTCGCCGTCCAGGATAAAGGTCTCCGGTGGGCCGGTCACGCCCCAGTCGATCGCCGTGCGCCCGGCGGGATCGAAGGCCACCGCCATGAAGGGATTGCCATCGTCGGCCAGGTACTTGGTGGCATTGCCCGCCTGGTCCTTGATGTTGACGCCGACAAGGCGGATGCCCTCCTCGCGCATTTGCAGCAGGACAGGGTGTTCGGCGCGGCAAGGCGGGCACCAACTGGCCCAGAAGTTGACCACCGTCACCTCTCCGCCGGCCAGCATCTCTGGCGTGATGGCCGCATAGCCCGGCAGTGCGGCCTCGGTCATCTCCGGGGCGGGTTTGCCCTCGAACATGGATTCCAGCTTGTCCGGGTCCTCGCGCCCAAGGCCGAAGTAGAACAGCGCGCCAAGTGCCGCAAAGATCAGCGGCGGCGCCACCATGAGGGGAGAAACCTTAGCCATTCTTCTTCTGACGCTCCTCGATGCGCTGCAACTCGGCCTTGATCCGGCGGGACCGCAGGACGCTGACCACGATCAATAGGACAATCAGGACCAGCGAGACCGCGTAAGAGGACAGCACCGTGCCCGCGTATTTGCCCAGTTCCGGCATCATGCGCTGCGCTCCCGTGCCAGCAGAGCGCGCGACCGGCGTGCCCGGATTTCCGTCTGCGTCCGCAGCAGGACCAGCGCCAGGAACAGCAGGACGAACCCGATCCCGGAGACCAGCAGCGGCATGAAATAGACGTTCGAGACCTTCTCGGTGGTGTCCACCCCGGTCACCGCCCCCGCGCGCAGCACCGACGATCCCTGGTGCAGCCCCTGGTTCCAGAACTGCACGGCATAGCGGCTGAGCAGCGCAAAGACCGATCCGACA
Source organism: Mameliella sp. AT18 (assembly GCF_028807275.1). Taxonomy (NCBI): domain Bacteria; kingdom Pseudomonadati; phylum Pseudomonadota; class Alphaproteobacteria; order Rhodobacterales; family Roseobacteraceae; genus Antarctobacter; species Mameliella sp. AT18. The sequence goes on along the minus strand of NZ_JARAMO010000134.1, from coordinate 1,936 downwards.
AGGCAGAGGATCGAGGTCAGGTCGGCGGCGGTATCGTCATCCTCGATCGCCTCCCAGAGCGCCATGTAACCCAGGTAGAAGAGGAAGAGGATCAAAAAGACCGTCAGGCGCGGGTCCCAGGCCCACCAGGTGCCCCACATCGGCTGCCCCCAGATCGCGCCGGTGACAAGGCCGATCACCGTCATTGTGGCGCCGATGGGCGCGGCGGCACGGGCGGCCAGCGCACTGACATGGTGGCGCCGCACGATCCAGATCAGCGAGGCGATCAGCATCATCAGCCAGGCGTTGATCGCCATCATCGCCGCCGGCACATGCAGGTAGATGATCTTGACGGTCGAGCCTTGCCGGAAATCCTCGGGCGTGAAGAAGAAGCCCCAGACCAGCCCGGTGACCAAACAGATCACCGCAGCCACCGTCACCCAGGGCAAGAGCACATCCGCGGTGCGGATGAACTTGACCGGATTGGCATATTCCCAGATCGACATGGTCCTTGGCCTCCCTTTCGCAGGGTTACAGCGCAAATATCGTGCGGGCGCAATACGTCACGGGCGCGCGCTCACCGGAGGTTGATCCGCAGGACCGCCGCGCTGGCAAAGGGCAGCAGCGCCGCCACCCCGAAACTGATCCCCGCCAACATCAAGAGAGGCGTCTGAACCGCCAGCCCTTCGGCCCCCCGCCGCGCCACCTCGGCGCCGAAGATCAGCGTGGGGACATAAAGCGGCAGCACCAGCAACGACATCAGCAGGCCGCCGCGTTTCAGCCCCACGGTCAGCGCCGCGCCAAAGGTGCCGATGACCGACAGCGCGGGCGTCCCCAGCGCGAGGCTGACGAACAGCCACAGGTATCCCGGCCCGGCCAGGTTCAGCAGCACCCCCAGCGCCGGCGCCGCCAGCACCAGCGGCAACCCGGTGGTGATCCAATGCGCCAGCGCCTTGACGCTGACGATGCCCTCCATCGGCAGGGGCGCGGTCGCCAGCAGGTCGAGGCTGCCGTCCTCCCAATCCAGCGCAAAGATCCGGTCGAGCGAGAGCAGGCAGGCCAGCAGCGCGCCGATCCAGAGGATGCCCGGCGCGATCCGGGTCAAAAGGTCGGTCTGCGGGCCGACCCCAAAGGGCACCAGCACCGTCACGATCAGGAAGAAGGCCAGGCCAAGGCCGAACCCACCCCCGGCGCGCACCGCCAGCCGCAGATCCCGTGTCAAAAGCGCGATCACAGAAAGGCCTCGTCCCGAAGCGCCGCGCGCGGTGTCGCGCGATAGGGCGTCACGTCGAAATCATCCGCCTCCGGAATGCCAAGATCGATATGGGTGGCCATCAGCGCCGATCCCCCCTGCCCCAGATGCGCGCGCACCGCGTCGGCAAACAGCGCAACCGAGGCCGTGTCCAACGAGACGGTCGGTTCGTCCAGCACCCAGACGGGGCGCCCCGTCACCATCAGCCGCGCCAGTCCCAGCCGGCGTTTCTGCCCGGCAGACAGAGTCCCTGCCAGCCGGTCCTCCAGCGCGTCGAGATTGAAGGCGGACAGCGCCGCAGCAATCCCCTGGGTGCCAAAGACCCGCGCCCAGAACTGCAGGTTCTCCGCCACGCTGAGCATGGATTTCAACCCGTCCGCGTGCCCGGCATAAGCGATGCGTTCACCGGCGCCACTGACCTCTCCGGCCATCGCGGGCTGCAATCCCGCCACGGTGCGCAAGAGCGTGGTCTTGCCCGCACCATTGGGGCCGCGCAGCACCAACGCCCGGCCCGGCGCCAGCGCAAAGCTCACCCCGTCCAGCACCGGCACGCCGCCCCGGGCCACCGTCAGATCGCTTGCCGTCAATTCCATGCCTTGCGGCTTACCGCAGCGCGCGCGCCCGCAAAAGCCCCAAGCGCCCGCCGCGACGCGATGCCCCCTGCAGTGCGGCACCGCTGCTTCTTTGGTTTGAAAAATACCTCGG
>NZ_JARAMO010000133.1:0-1987 GCF_028807275.1 Mameliella sp. AT18 | reverse complement strand
GTGCCAGGGAGGAGGAGAGGCACCGCCGCATATGCGAGATCCCAGGGAGGAGGAGAGGGATCCGACATCACGTTCGGGTCATGCGACCCTTGAATTTCGTGCGGCGACACCAGGGAGGAGGAGAGGTGTCGCCGCTCTGTCTGCGGGCCGAATGGGAGGAGGGCCCGCATATGGTGTTGGGGTCATGCCCCGAAACTTTTGGGTGCCGGCTCCAAAGGGAGGAGAGTGGAGCCGGCACCAGAACAGGAGGGACTGGGAGGAGGAGCGTCCCGCCTGAAAGGCTTAGTTCTCGTTGGCGGCCTGCCACGCGATGCGAGAGATTTCGCTGCGGGCCAGACCCAGATCGGCCAGGTCGCGGTTGCTCAGCGAGGCCAGCTCTGCGTAGGTCTGTTTAAAGACCCGGCGGCGGGCGCGGCGTGCCTGAAAGGTTGCGACCAGCCCGGAAATGCGGGCGCCCAAACCGCTTTGGGCATTGGTGATGTTCGCCGTTGCATGTGCCATTATTTCCGTGCCTCAGTGTCTGTGCGTTGCCTTGGTTGCGACAAAGATGGGGCAAATGCTGCGACTGCACAATGGCCACGGCGTCATTTCTGCTATGCAGAAAGTGCATATGAAAACTGTTCAATTCTTGGCAGTTAAGGTTGATTGCTGTGCAGCTGCATGATCTGAGGTTGCGCTAACGCAAGGGAAGCGCCACTGAAAATGGCAAAACCACGGGGTAAGACATGTCGGAAATGAAGGACGCGGTCGAGGCGGCGCTGGAGCGGGTTGATCTGCCGGATGGGGGAAACCTGATTTCCAGAGACATGATTCGAGCGTTGCGCGTCGAAAACGGCGTGGTGCGTTTTGTCATCGAGGCGCCGAGCGCGGAACTGGCACGGCAGATGGAGCCGCTGCGCGCCATTGCGCAGAAGGCGACCGAAGCGGTGCCCGGGGTGACCTCGGCCAGCGTGGTGCTGAGCGCGCCGACCGAATCCAAGGCGCCGCCACAGCTGAAGATGGGCGGCCATCCGAAACCGCAGGACAGCGTGATGAAACCGGCAGGGGTCAAGACGATCCTGGCCGTCGGCTCGGGCAAGGGCGGCGTGGGCAAGTCCACCGTCTCGGCCAACCTGGCCGTGGCGCTGGCGCGCGCGGGCAAGCGCGTGGGCCTTCTGGATGCGGATATTCACGGGCCCAGCCAGCCGCGCATGTTCGGCCTGACGGACAAGCCGGCCAGCCCGGACGGCAAGACGATCATTCCGCTCAAGGCGCATGGGGTTACCGTCATGTCCATCGGGTCGATGCTGGCAGAGGGCAAGGCGGTGGTCTGGCGTGGCCCGATGTTGATGGGCGCACTTCAGCAGATGTTGATGCAGGTGGACTGGGGCACGCAGGATGTGCTGATTGTCGACCTGCCTCCGGGCACGGGCGACGTGCAGCTGTCGCTGTGCCAGAAATCCGAGGTGGCGGGCGCCATCGTGGTGTCGACGCCGCAGGACGTGGCGCTGCTGGATGCGCGCAAGGCACTGGATGCCTTTGCCACGCTGAAAACGCCGGTGCTGGGGCTGATCGAGAACATGGCCGTGTTCACCTGTCCGCATTGTGGCAAGGACAGCCATATCTTCGGTCATGGCGGCGTGGTGGCCGAGGCGGAAAAGATCGGCGTGCCGCTGCTGGCGCAACTGCCGATCGACCTGGACACGCGGCTGGGCGGCGACGGAGGCACCCCGGTGGCGATGGGCGACGGGCCGATTTCCCAGGCCTATGCGCAACTTGCCGAGCGTCTGATCCAGGGGGGGATCGTCTGATCCCCGCCGGGCGCGCCTGCGGCAGATGTCGCGGGCGCGCCTGCGGCGCGTGTTGGGGTATTTTTGCCAAGAAGAAGCCGGGACGCGGTTCGCGATGGGCAACCGGTTTTCAAGATTGGCCAGGGCGCGGCACATGCGAGGCCGGGGACCGAGCGGGTCGGGGCCGGTTTGTACAAAACGTACAAAACGTACGCGGA